>JXRG01000044.1:0-3495 GCA_000831085.1 Streptococcus sp. DBCMS | reverse complement strand
TTCTTTTAAATTGGAGAGGATCCCTTGATAATAAGGAAAGAGTTCCTGAACATCCTTCCCTAGAGAGTAGCCAACTCTTAATAAATCTTCATAATTAATGACTCTAAATCGAAAATGATCCGAAAGACTTTCTGGTTTTACCTTATCAAAACGTTCCAGTTTCTTGCGCAAACTTTCAGAATACCATTCAAATGCTTCTTGAAAGTACTCTTTTGTTTGAATTTTATCTCTTAACATGTATTCACTCCTTTTCTATGGGCGGATAATATTCGCCTTCTTATCGAGATTATTTATCATAATGTCGCCATTCTTCCTAACCTTCACTAACTGATAACCAACATCTCCAGAGTCCATTGCAGTCACAATTTCTTCAAAATTTCTACCTCCGACTGCATCTTTTAAGCGATCTCCTATCCACTCACGGCTCATCTGCTTGATTTCCGGATTCTTCAAGTAACTTAAGCGAGCACTACCATACTTAGCTTCTGCGATGATATAGGGTGGGTGGCCATTAGGGTTGTGGTAGACTCCGTCAATTCCATGGTGGGTGGCTCCATCGATTTCTGTGGTCATGTCCAGACTGATGCGCTCATAACCCAGCTGACGATAGATCTCGTCCGTAGTCATCTCACCGTAGTTCCCTTTGCGCATATTACTAATCAGCTCAATAGTGCCGTCATCAACCTCTGATATGATCCCTCCCCAGAGTTTCTAAGTTTTGTACGAGAGCTGGATCAGCAACAAGACCATTTATAAAATCATCTCTAAGCTTGGTATCTTGTTCGATCATTTGCCCCATCATACTTAAAATCTCACTATTAGCACGTCGGTATAGGTCTCCGACTTCATTCACTTTATTGAGCATATCAGCATAGTGGTCCATTGCTTTCGAGGCTTCTCCACCCTCATAATATTTCGTTTCAGACAGGCTCTTTAATTTGGGAGCTAAGTTATTTTGAAATGAAATTTCAATGTTTGTGATGTAACGCATGATTGTATGCATTTCATCAGGATTCATGGTGATTTCGTTAGATCCACCACCACCGTGACAAAATCTAAACATTAATTCAATTCTTCAATAGAACTTCCGCTTTATCTGAATTTAGAAAGTCTTTCAATATATTCAAAGTCCGTTCGACTGATTCTTCATCACGTCCATACACTCTTCTTATACTCTTATCATCAATAACCTTTGATAAAAAAGTGATTGAAAATCTCTGTTCATCAGTTCGAGTGAACCAAATGTTAAATAAGCCACCCTCTCCGGCTTCCAATTGCGTATTTTTACCGGTTGATGAAATACCTATTGTCATATGATAACCATTATACGTGAACGGAAAATTAAAATTTTCATCATCTCCTTCATTAATCGTAATTGTATCAAGATCAATCGAAAAAATTTTCTCTAAAGCTTGTTTGACATTCTGATAACCCAAACTATCTCTTGTAGGCAAGTATACTTCGCTCATTTATAAGCCCTCCACATATTTCCGAAATTCTCAAACTTCTATTACTTTGATATAGTCATATCAACTATTTTTCCCGTTTTTATATTGACTTTTAACCTTCTGGCATAAAAATCAGTCGCATAAATCCAGCCATCTCGCAAAGTCATCTGTTCAAAGGGATAAATATTATTACTGTATCCACTATTTTCTATCGTCCAAACTACATTTCCACTAGCAGCAACTCTTAAAATGTTATTCTTTTCAATATTATTATCAAAAGGAATCTCCAACAAAACAATAAATTCGTCACCGTATTCAATTATATTTTGGATTTCAAATTTAAAACATTTTATAACTTTACCATTCACTATCAGATTATGTTTTTCATATTCTACCATTGTATCAATCTTTCATTTGTGAATTTCCCAGTCCCTTGTCCCATAAGATCAAATTGTCTTGCGCCGCCTTTACCCCAACCTTCTAACGGATTCACAATTCCTGTTCTCAATGTTGTACCTAATTCCAGAGTAACATCAGTCATATATTTTGGTATTGCTGGCAATGCATACACATATCGGATTTCTTCAGATGTTGAACCTTTTATATCGTCCAAATTCATCAACCAGCCTCATAGCGTGCAACAGCTGATGGTCTGAGCTTACTGCCTAAGAATTTTCTTATAATACGTAAGAGACAAAGCAAGAACTCTGTCTCTTATATTCTTTAATATAGGGAATGATTACTTATCGTCTGCATCAGAAACTTCATGAGCTTTTTTCAACAATTCTTTAAATTCTTTTTCGGAGAAATAGTGTCTCTTTCTATCTGTATCAATAAGAAGAAATTCTGGATTATCTCTTAAAAATTGTATATTAGCATCTTCTTGACTAATTTTTGATTTCCAAAATCCGAAATTAGCATAATTAATTAATTCTTCACCATCATGTTTTCCTGCTAAATAGCTATCCACTGCTTCTTTAGGGATTTCTTTAACAACCTCTGGCATGGTGATATTGAAAGTTGGATACTTTAAAATATACTTACCATTGGCTTCATAAATTTCTAACATATCACCTTTTTTTGTTGGTATTTCTTTCATTATTATTCACTCCACAATTCTTTAATGTTCAATTTATCTTTAGGAACTCTGTCAATCACAGATTCTGGAACACCACCCGGATAGGTCTTACCACCCGGACGCCATTGAACATTCCCGCTTGCTCCACCCTCATTGCCACTTGGAATCCTCAGATTTTCAACTTCCTTAGGTTCGATCATAATTGGATTATTTCCAAGACTACCTTTATCAAGTCCCAAAAGTTTTTCAAGTACATGGGGATCACCATCAGCTTCCTTGACCATAGCTTCAGCTACATCTTTTGGAAAGACAAATGCACCATCCGGTCGACCAAAATAACCTTCTTTTTGAATCCAATAATCATTTTTAGCAAAAGCTGCCACCCCTTCGTCAAATAAGGCATTATGTTCTTTAATATAATTAGAACTCAAATATTGCTCCGGATCTGGTCGTTTAATTGTTTCACTTGGTTTAATATTGACTATCTTTTCTGATTGTCGTTCTGATAATCCTGAATCCGGAAAACTTTTCTGCAAATTATGCCACTCTGAGGAGAACCGGTTGGCTTCCACAACATCATCCACACTACCATCTATATTCTTCGCAAAAGCACTGAGATTATCTGCTAAATGAGATAACTTCCCTCCTTCAAATGGAATAGAGCCTGTCACTGGTTGTAGTTGTTCTAGGGAGTTTAAACTAAATCTCTGAGCCGCGTCACCTAGAACATTATCCGCATGGCGTAAGCCATCACTTAGAGCGTCTGCTGAATTCGATAGAATCTTACTCGGCCGGAGATTGTCAAGCTGTTTGCCAAAGGTTTTAATTTGAGAAAATATATTATCCCCCATGCCTTTGACATTTTTCAATAGCCCTTTAAAGGTATCGAAATTCTTAACACCTTGTTCGATGCCTTCCTTCACTGCTGTTTTGATACTAGTCTTAACAGCGGTGAGGCCTGCAGTCTTT
>JXRG01000043.1:0-4407 GCA_000831085.1 Streptococcus sp. DBCMS | reverse complement strand
GTTGACCAGAGTCTGAAGGAGAGTCCCATGCACCTCCACTAGGTAGGTGCGCATACTCGAGATGGCCTGACCTTGGAGATTTTTATTGTTGATGAAGTCTGTCATGGCCTTATTGAGGCTAGCGACCGACTCTCCCCAAGTATTTATCGTCTTTTAACTTTCCACTTGAACAGAGGTGATATCATCAAATTTTATATTGTAACTCATAGCACCTCCCTACTGCAAACCAGGAAACATGCTTTGACCCAGGACACTATCTGTCCGATGCATCTCTTTCCCTGTGCCTGCCATCAAGGCGATATCTGTCTCCAGCAAGGTCGCATAGGTCTTCACCAGCGAGTGGAGTCCATTGAATTGTTCCTGATACAAGTCCAAGCCTTTAGATGTAGCTGTCGTATTAAAACTTGGTTTCCCAACTCCTGCCAAACTAGCCTTGGCCTTGGATAGACTACCGATGTGTGAGTTAAACAGAACCTCGGATAATTGAATCGTTCCATACATGACCTTACCCCTCCTTCGTATGTAGTAGCTTCTCGATGACATTTCCCAGATTGTTCATCTGACTCCGACACCATCTAATAATACCATTTTCTTCAATCTTTTGGTTCTCTAACCTAGTGATTTCATCACAGATGGCATCATAGAAGGTATTCATCTCCGTTTGGAAACTCGTGTAGTCACTGGAAAAGGTTTCCCACTGCTTGGTGAAGGCATCTTTTTGTTTGCCTTGCCATTCAGGCTGAATATTTCGGTGCATAATAGGATACTTGATATTGTGAACATTCTGTTGGATTTCACCTATAGACTTCTTAGCCGTGCGAAGACGTTCCAATTTTTCATCGATGGAAGTAATCCGTGATTGGGCGGAGGAGATGCTGGAAGAGTGTTGATTCACTCTACCTTGAAGAGAATTCTATTTAAAGCAAGAGCTTACCAATTGGCCATTGGTAAACTCTTGTTTCATTTATTCTATCATAAAAGGGGGAGTTGTTCTGATTGTTGCCCAATAAAATAATAAGAACTATTTTGATTGTTTATATAAGTGTTCCAGTAATTGCCGACATTTTTCGTCAATCAATTCCCTATTAGCCAGCTGTTGAATCCATTTTTCTGGGATGCCTTCCAGTTGATAGTGGCTCCAGCCAAGGTACCTGTAATGGCACCGATGGTATCGGTATCCCCTCCAAGATTAACGGCTTTTAGAACAGCTTCTTCAAAACTATCTGTTGTACCCAAACACCAGAGACAAGCCTTCAAGGTATCAACAACATAGCCTGTAGAAGCAATATCTTCCCTAGATTTTTGATAAAATTCTCTATCAAATATTTCTCTAAAATGTTCTTGATACTCTTCCCAGTATTCTGGGTTTTTCTTGAAATAATCTTCAAGATAAGGTTTTGATTGACAAAGTAATTTTTCTAAACGAATGTTAAGAAGAAAACCGATTAAAAGCTGGACATAAAGAATAGATGCCACGATAGACCTTGGATGAGCATGGGTCAGCTTAGTATATTTCTCAATTATTTTTGATCTATAACTGAAATCAAAATTTTCATATAAGAGCAAAGCTAAGGGAGATATCCTCATCAGAGCTCCATTGCCGTTATCTCTCTCACTAGTTCCTCCACATTTCTCTGGAGAGACTCCTGCCAAATATCGTTCAATCGCCTGATTAGTCGCAACACCAATATCAAAACAATATCCAAAAGGGGTGAGGTAGCCCTGACGATAAGCTACAAATTTATCCATCAACCCATTCAAATCAGAATCCTCACATAGGTGTTCAATAAGTGCTAAGGATAAAGAAGTATCATCTGACCAGGTACCAGTTGGTTGATTATAGGTTCCATAACCCACCATATCTGAAATATGATAGGTATCTCTATCTCTGAACTCTACAGGGACTCCCAGTGCATCACCTATTGCTAGACCAAAGATAACCGAATTTATCTTTTTGTTTAAGATTATATCTTCTATACTGATTTGAATCATCTTCCCATTTATCTCTTAATCTCATAGCCTTCTCCTATTCTATTAGATCCATTTTTAGAATAATATTATTATCAACTTTATCTATACCCTTTATTAAGAATTTTGAATTTCTTGGCAACAATAACTCATTTTCATTAGGGAACATACTGAAAGTGTTAACCATCCCTCCTTTAGAACCTTTTGGTGCGTTGATTTCCCATCTTACACCACCTCCAAAGGCCGTCTTACTCTCAACTGAAGTACTAACAAAAGCTCGATCTTCAAAAGTTTTTCCTACTAACGAATTCCAATCCAGAGTTCCGTTATAGTTTTTATCAACGATGTTCATGAAAGGCGCTGAACTTGTTCCCCTGTATAAAGTTAAATCAGCTGGCAATTCCATCTTAGACAATGCAGAATCGATATCAGAAATAGTTGAAGTTGAAACAGGGCCTAAATCGTCACTGAACCCTCTTAAGTAGTTATTAATGTAGGTATAATCATTACTTGTATAGACTCGTAACCCCTCAGCTTCTGCATTCGTAAAACTTTGTTGACTTTTTCTAAAATAGGTATCTAGTTCTTGCGTACTATACTTCGGTGCTTCGACATCTACTTTCACCTTATTGAGACTAAACTTGCTGGCTGCTGAGGAAGCCGTATAGCCTCCTACGATATTCCCGATAAAGTTGGCGGTTTGGGCATCTTCTTCGCTTCCACCTAGGAGCTTGGTACCATGATAGGCAACCTGACCCGCTGTATAGGCACCGGCTTCCCCTATCGCAAACTGGGTCAAGCCCTTGACAACGCTCTGGGTCTGCCCTATGGGAATCATGATAGCACTCGCTGTCGTAAAGACATTCCCAACATCATGATACAGCTTGTCATTGCCCATGAAAAGCGTATCTCTGATGAGATTATAGGATTTCGTATGGGTATCCCCTGCATTCCCAAGTACGATATTATGAACACCTTCTGCTGCATTAGATAACCCATAGACACTCGTCCCAAAACCCACGATACCGCCTGCAACAACTAAAGGAGTCGCAGTTCCCAGGGTTCCTATAATTGCGAGAATACCAAACGCAACGGTCACCACACCAATCGCCAAGTCTTTCCAACCGTTCTTGGCACGATCCTCCGCAGCCAAGGCTTCAAAACGAACCTTGTCTCGCTCCTGGGCAGCCTTCACGCGCTCAACGCGACTCTCCATCTGCTGGGTCGCCTGTTTGTAGGCTATCGCAAAGCGTTGAACAGACTTGAGCTTGGCGAAATCTCCTGACTGATAAGTCCCTACTGTACGTGTCTTCCCTGCGTGCTCTGCGATCAAGGCCTTGGTCGCAGCTAGAAGTTCCTTAAAGGCGACCAAATCCTGACTCGCATGGTTACTCTCATACTGAGTAATGGAGGTATCCAAGTTCTTGAGCTGGTTCATGAGGAAGTTATAGTTCATGACTGTACTGGTATGACTGCTTCCTTCGTAGCTCACCAAGTCTGAAATCTTGTCCTTGGTCGTGTTCAAGACCTCAATCTCACTCTTTAACTTATCCCTCGAACCCTTCAAATCACTATGTAATCGCGTAAACTCCTGACCAGGTAGCTTTGTATGCAGGTGACTATCAATCTGGTAATAACCGTCCTTGTATAGTAGGAGATTGGTTGAGTAGTCATTCATCAAGTTGACCAGAGTCTGAAGGAGAGTCCCATGCACCTCCACTAGGTAGGTGCGCATACTCGAGATGGCCTGACCTTGGAGATTTTTATTGTTGATGAAGTCTGTCATGGCCTTGTTGAGGCTAGTGACCGACTCTCCCCAAGCATTTATCGTCTTTTGACTTTCCACCTGAACAGAGGTGATATCATCAAATTTTATATTATAACTCATAGCACCTCCCTACTGCAAACCAGGAAACATATTTTGTCCCAGGACACTATCTGTTCGATGCATCTCTTTCCCTGTGCCTGCCATCAGAGCGATATCTGTCTCCAGCAAGGTCGTATAGGTCTTCACCAGCGAGTGGAGTTCATTGAATTGTTCCTGATACAAGTCCAAGCCTTTCGATGTAGCTGTCGTGTTGAAGCTCGGTTTTCCAACTCCTGCCAAACTAGCCTTGGCCTTGGATAGACTACCAATGTGTGAGTTAAACAGAACCTCGGATAATTGAATCGTTCCATACATGACCTTTCCCCTCCTTCTAATGCAATAGCTTCTCGATGAAATTTCCCAGATTGTTAATCTGACTTTGACACCAGCCAATAATGCCGTTTTCTTCATTCTTTTGGTTCTCTAACCTAGTGATTTCATCACAGATGGCATCATAGAAGGTATCCATCTCTGTTTGGAAACTCGTGTAGTCACTGGAGAAGGTTTCCCACTGTTTCGTGAAGGCATCTTTTTGTTTGCCTTGCCAATTACTTATATTCGTTAGAAATAAG
>JXRG01000042.1:0-5254 GCA_000831085.1 Streptococcus sp. DBCMS | reverse complement strand
ACGTGGTGAAGACTCAGAAGGTAACACAGGTACATGGGTAATCACACATGATCCTGCTGGAACTGAAACAGGTCGTACATTCGTTAAAGATGGTAAAGATGGTAAAGACGGAAAAGACGGTAAGACACCAACTATTACTACCGAATCTGGTAAAGACGAAGAAGGTAGTTCAGGTGTTTGGGTAATCATACGTGATTCTGAAGGGAACATCACTAGCCGTAACTTTATCCGTGATGGTAAAGATGGTAAGACACCAAAAGTTCGTACTGAATCAGGTAAAGATAAAGAAGGAAATACTGGTGTTTGGGTAATCACCGAAGATGGCGATGGTAAGGAAACTAGCCGTACCTTTGTTCGTGATGGTAAAGATGGTAAAACACCAAGTATTACTACTGAACCTGGTAAGAACAAGGAAGGTCGATCAGGATACTGGATCATTATCAAGGATGGTGAAGGTAAAGAAACAAACCGTATCTTTATCCGTGATTGTGGATGTCCTAAGAAAGAGGATCCAAAACCACAACCACAACCGGATCCAAAACCACAACCACAACCGGATCCGAAACCACAACCACAACCGGATCCGAAACCACAACCACAACCGGATCCAAAACCACAACCACAACCGGATCCGAAACCACAACCACAACCACAACCAGATCCGAAACCACAACCACAACCGGATCCAAAACCACAACCACAATCAGATCCAAAACCACAACCACAGCCAGATCCGAAACCACAACCACAACCGGATCCGAAACCACAACCACAACCGGATCCGAAACCACAACCACAACCGGAACCAAAACTTCCACCTCAACCAATCGAAGACAAAGTTATCCCAATCAACAAGTTTAGAAATGGTGAGCCTCAAAAAGAATTACCAAACACTGGTACAGAGGAACTTCCATTCTTATCACTTGCTGCATTTATTGGACTAGCATCGGCTGGATTTGCATTGTCTCAAAAGAAAAGAGAGGAAGACTAATCATACTGTCTTTGTTAACAAAAGTCAGATCGATTTGAATAGTTTAAAAGAGAGAACAAAAATTCTCTCTTTTGTGTTGTTATATAGGGGAAAAATACATTTTAAAAAGGCTCTTTGTCAACTGTTGATGGTTTATTTCTTGCTGAAGTCGTAGTCTTTCACCACTTCGATACTATCAATGGTGATAGCAGACGTTGGTTTGTCTTTCTCATCTTTTTCAGCCTTGGCAATCTTGTCAACAATATCCATGCCATCGATGACTTGACCAAAGACAGGGTGTTTGCCGTCTAGACTTGGATTTCCACCTTCTTTATAGGCTTCGATGATTTTCTTTGGATACTTGCTGGTAGGGAGTTTAGCTGAAATATCTGTTGAGTTTTGGTTGATGAAGAACTGGCTACCGTTGGTGTTTGGTTGACCAGTGTTAGCCATAGCAAGGGCTCCTCGGATATTGTATAGGTAAGGAGAGATTTCATTTTTAAAACCAGTTCCCTTATCCTTTGTTTTATCCTTATCATGCCAGATAGATTGGCCTCCTGTACCATCTCCCTTAGGATCTCCAGTTTGAACCATAAAGCCATCGATGACACGGTGGAAGGTGATGCCGTTATAGTAGCCTTCCTTAGCGTGAGTAAGGAAGTTTTCAACCGCAAGAGGTGCTAGTTTTGGAAAGAGTTTGATACGGATATCGCCTTGATTTGTGTGTAAAATGACCTCAGCTTCGTCTTCAGCAACTTCCTTAGAAAGTTGAGGGAAGTTGGCATTTTCATTGGTCAAAGCGTCATTCAAATCTTTGGCAGCCTGAGCAGCTGCTTTTGAGCTTTCTTCAGCAGAGATGCTGGAGTCGACATATTCATCACCACGGAGACCACGTTGGATACTAGTACATCCAGCAAGGGCTACAGTTGATAGTAAAAGAAGGGTTGCTAGTTTTTTCATTGTTTTCCTCTCAAAAATTCATTTCTACCATTGTACCTTAAAAGTAAGGGGATTTCAAATATTAGTGACAAGGTAGTTTAAGAGGAAGCAGACCAGAAAGTCGCTTGCTTAGAGATTTTTCTTTGGATGACGGTCGATAATGTCCTGGTACTGTTCCAGTATCTGCTCTCCCTTTGGAGTCAATTTGTAACCACGAATTGATAATTCTTCTCCTGAAAATTTGTCACGAAGGGATTGGTCCAAATCTGGAGCCCTCATCTTAGACAGTCCTGTCATTCCCTTGCTTTTCAGAATATTCTTTTTTATGGTGGCATTTAGATGGTCAAGTGAATCAAAAACTGTCTTAATGACAGCATAGCCTTTTTCTACCAAACTGCTTAGATGTTTTGGTGCATCAATGCCATAAGTGTACTCGAAATATTTAGGAAACCAGGTCTCGAAAAGAATTAAGCTTCCTCTTTCTGTCTGAGTTCAAAGAGGTCTTCTACTTTCAGATTAAAAACTTGAGCAATTTTAAGAGCCATTTCCAGCGAAGGATTGTAACGGTTATTTTCCAAGTGCAGAATTGTCTCGCGTCGCATGCCGATGAGGTCGGCTAACTCCTGCTGGGTCATGCCTGTGGACTCACGAACAGATTTGAGATTAGTAATAATATTGCTTTCTTTGGCCATGCTTATCCTCTCCGTTCTAAGATGAGATAGACAACCGCAAAGATGCAAATCAAGGCAGCTATGCTAATAAATATCTGGCCCATGTAAAGAGTGAGAGACCCCATATACCCAATGATAACTGCTAGGATTATCAGTGCGCCTAGTATAAAAACAAACATCAAGCTAGCTGCCTTGGCTAAATTATCATAGAAGCGTTCGTCCGGAGTTTCCTTGACATTTTTCAAAGAGAAAAAACCAAATACAATCACTTCAATAACGAGGCCAATTCCCAAAATCCATTCTTTAATACCAGAACTTACGCTTGGGGTCGAAACCCAAATCCCTACTGTATAAAAAATGCTTGCTGCAAATAAAAGTACCGTGTAAAGCTTAGCAGACAAGTCGAAAATAATCTTCCCCTTACCTTTCTGAATCTTATGAGGCCGTGGTTTCATATGTAGCCAGCTCCAAATAGCTATAATTTGACCTAACACTGAAATACCAACAATAACTAACTTGGGTCCCCAACTAAGATTAGAACCAAATAAAACAATAAAATCAATAAAGAGAGCTACGGCAATCATTGCAATGAGGCCACGCATTTTTTTGACTTTTTTTCATGATAGACTCCTTTTTTATGTTATAAATATATAACATCTAAATTTTATGTTATAAATATATCACACTTGAATTTAGAAAGCAAGAATTTATGTGTCAATGTGGCAATTATTTGAAAAATTTTTTAATAAAAGCTTCGCTAGTCAAACAACTAAAGAATTCTTTGAAGTAATGCATCGGATTTGGTTTGGATAGTTTTGTTAATAATATTTGATGATAAAGAATTTTTGGAAAATCTAGATACTGTATGAATCTCTGCTTTTTTCTTAGACTGTTATAAAGTCTTTCAGAATAAGTTTTGTAGGTGTAAAAGTTAATTTTTTTTTTCTAATTTATCCCTATTAGTCTAAAAAAATTTTAAAAAATTTTTA
This sequence comes from Streptococcus sp. DBCMS, assembly GCA_000831085.1. Lineage (GTDB taxonomy): Bacteria > Bacillota > Bacilli > Lactobacillales > Streptococcaceae > Streptococcus. Next base: position 1,685 of record JXRG01000042.1, on the reverse strand, counting down.
AACTCTGTCAAGTTTTTTTTCTTGACACCTGTCAGAAATCTGCTATAATAGAACATGTGCTAAATAGCTCAGCTATTTCACCGAAATAAAAAAATAAGAAAAGAGACATTAAAAAATGGCAGTTAAAATCCGTTTGACTCGTATGGGTTCTAAGAAAAAACCTTTCTACCGTATCAACGTAGCAGACTCACGTTCACCACGTGACGGACGTTTCATCGAAACAGTTGGTACTTACAACCCACTTGTTGCTGAAAACCAAGTAACTTTGAAAGAAGACCGCGTTCTTGCATGGTTGGCTGACGGAGCTCAACCTTCAGATACAGTTCGCAACATCCTTTCAAAAGAAGGCGTATTGAAAAAATTCCACGATTCTAAATTCTCAAAATAAATTTAAAGTAGGTTGACAGATGGATACGATTGAAAATCTCATTATTGCGATTGTGAAACCTTTAATTTCACAACCTGATGCCTTAACTATCAAGATTGAAGACACACCAGAGTTTTTGGAGTACCACTTGGATCTTGACCAAAGCGATGTCGGTCGTGTTATCGGTCGTAAGGGTCGCACTATCTCAGCGATAAGAACGATTGTCTACTCTGTCCCAACTGAAGACAAAAAAGTAAGAATCGTTATCGATGAAAAATAAAGAAAGCGGGACAGATGTCTCGCTTTTTTTGCAAGGAGCAGGATATGTTTTCTTGTTATTTTATGGTTTGGAAAAATTTATGAAATATTGGAATACAAATAAATATAAAAACAAAATTAATACTGTTGAATTTTATAAACATTTATATGATGCTCAAGATGTCAATGACTACATTAAATTGTTGAAATTATCTGGGGTTTTTACAAGTGGAAATTCTAGTAATGGTACTAAACTTATAGCTAAATATATTTTAGTGAAGAAATTTTATATATTGAATGAACAGATTGTAAATAAATTTCTATTTGAGATTTCAATCTTGAATCAACTTTATGAGATGATTCAGATTGAAAAAAAATCTCTTTTAGATATCACAAAGAGAAATATTCTACAATCATCATTATACTACGCACAAGCATACTATGAATCTTTTAAGAGTAGTAACAACAGGGTTACAGATTTAAGTGATGGAATTGAAGAAATTTGGTTAAGATTAGGAGATGTCTTAAAAGACTCGCTTAGAAAAAAGACAGTCTTTAAATGGGAAGAAGGCGTTAGTTTAACTCAGTCAGAAATTGAAAATATTTTTTCTATTTTTAGTCACTTGAATATTTTTAGTTTAGTAATTGACTTATGGACATACAGTGACATTGAATTTAAGATTTATGATAACCAAATTCATATTAAAGAAATTGGTGATTTTAGTATAAAACGATTATATGCTTTAGCAACTTATTTAGATTTAAAAGATTTTAGAGCTTTTTGGGCTAATAACCCCAATCTTGATTTTGATACTAAGTTAGAAAAATCCGATGTAAAACAAAATTTATATAAACTATTAGAGAAGCAGGTTAAAGAATATTTTTATACTAAAAATTTTGAAGAAGAATATGATGGTATTAAACTAAGACAATGGATGGATGCTTATTGGATTTTATACGAATTATGTGTTGAATCTGATGAAAGAATTGTAGTGATTTCAAAGAACAAAATTAAGAGAGCTTTTTATTGATAAAGGATTGCCAGAATACTTGCTTTAAG
>JXRG01000041.1:0-6299 GCA_000831085.1 Streptococcus sp. DBCMS | reverse complement strand
TTTCTACAGTCGCAACCAATTGACCTTGACCGTTATCTGCTACAGTCACTTTAACTGTGTGAGATTCTGTTGAGTATGTCACACCTGCTTCTGTTCCTGGTTTCTCAGTAATAGTGTAAGTGTGCTCGCCTGCTTCTGTGTAGTTGACGTTGAAGACAACTTCGCCTGAAGCAGCGTTCTTAGCTTCTGCTACAACTGCATCTTTTTCTTTCAATTCGAAAGTATAAGCATCAGCCGCAAGCTCTTTACCATTCAAGACTTTCTTAGCTTTGATTGTCGCACTTGTTGAAGCTGCTTTATAAGTGTTAGTGAAAGTTGGTTCTGCTGAAGTAACAGAAGCTGTCAATACTCCACCTTGGAAAGCTGCTGTTACAGTAACTTCCTTACCTGCTTCATCAAAAGTGATACCATTGATTGCTGCTGAAGTATCTTCTTTGATGACGTAGTGGTAAGTTCCCGCACCTTTTACTTCAATGTTCTCGAAGGTAATCGTTCCATCAGCTTTTGATTTCGCTGTGGCTACTGGAGTCTTCAAGTTCTCTGCTGTATATAGGTTAAAGGTAAACTCATCCGCTTTTGGAAGTTTATCTGTACGACCTTCTACCACTTTCTTAGCTGTTACATTGAACACAGCTGGAACAGGCTCGTCCTTAAGGTTGATCGTAGAACCTGCTGCTCCGAGTTTGACTGTATACTCTTTTTCATCTAGCTTATAGCCAGCTGGAGCAGTCTTCTCTTTGATCTTGAACGTTTTACCTTCCCATTTCTGATCATAAGTTTTAGTAAGCGCTACTCCTTTTTCATTCGTAGTCACTTCTGTTGTTTCACTTGCATCATCTGCTGCTGTCACAGTATAAACTGCTCCTTGAACAGGTGTAAGAGTGAACGCGTCTGTCTTATTAATCTTAATTTGGTAGGCTGTAGATGCTACAATTGTACCAGAAATCAAAGATGTTGCTTCCGCTTTCATGCTAAGCGCACCTGGGCGACTTGTGTTTTGTGCAAGTTTTGTTCCGTCCGCAAGAGACAAAGCTATGATATTTGCTACTTTCGTACCATCATTTGGAGTGGTAGTACTATATGTAACGAAGTAAGAAGTCGTTCCATCTTTGATTGTAACATCAAATGATGTATAGTTTGAGTTCCAAGCAACTGTATAGTCAGTGCCTTCTACCATGAGTTCTGCTCCTGGAGGAACAGCAGAAGTACCGCCGTTAATATCAGCCTTGTAAATCTTCAAGCTTTCTGGAATGTATTGAGCTGGTGTGTAGGATGTGTCATCATTTGGAATTGTGTCATGAAGCACAATGTTTTGTCCAAAATCTTGTTTTTCTGTGTTCACACGTACACGCCAGTTTGATTGCTCATTACCTGAGCTTACTGATCCGATAGCTGCTAGTTTTGGAGAGTTCCAGCTTTCACGGGAAGCTTGTCCACCAGATTTTGCGTAGTTTTCAGTACCAACTTTAGGACCTGTGATTGTCTTAGAGGTATATGTATGAGTTACCTCTTGCTTCATAGAAGAAGAATTAAAGCTAATTGGTGTCTTAGTCTGGTCTGTTAGGAAGCGGAATGAGGCCGCAAAGTTACCAGATACATCCTTAACTTTATCTCCACCGGTTGCAGCTAGGTACTTGTCCAAGTTTTTCAAGGTAATTTTTGCTTTACCACCCTTGTCATTACCACTTGATGTTACAACTGCTTCCCCAATCGTTACTTGCGTAGCTGGGTCAACCAACTGTTGAGTGCCGTTGTAAACTGTCATGGGTGCAGGAATGTCGAAAGTGAAATAATCACCATTGTTCAAGTTTTCATTGTATTGTTTGAGATCAAACGTTACACGAAGCTTGTAGGCATTCCCTGTACGAACTGCATAATCTCCCTCAGAAGTTACATTCTGTTTCGTATCTGAAGCATCCAATAACTCAACACCTGTAATAACTTGCGTTAATTCCTTTGGCGTCGGGTCATCAGCTTTAACAGTATTTGTCGAAACAGATGTAAGTGTCAAGACAGAAAGAGCTGCAGCTGAAAGTTTTGAAAGCAATTTCAGCATTTTGCTTTTTGCCATGTTTCTCCTCTTTTCTATATTTTATTTTCAATGTTCTTAATCCCTCTCCTGAGAAACGAAGAAGAAATCACAGATTATTTGATATTTAGTAGTTAAAGTCCTCCAAACACTTTAAGTATTAAACATAAATAACCACATACATTCTAGCATTATACATGTCACTTTGTCAAGCGATTTAACACTATTGTAATTATTTTGCAAATGAAATAATTTTATTCATTAAATAATCTGTATTTTTTTCTAATTTTCTAGTTTAATTTCTTGACTCAAACTACTTGATTTGTTAAAATAAAAAGGCTGCAATATATTTTTATATATTATTATAGTTGTTTGTAGGAGAAACTAAATATAAATTATTATGAATAATTGCGGTCAAACTATTTAATATAAAAAGGGAATTATATTTTTATGAAAAAGTTACGTAAAGTAAAGAAGCACTGGGTTGCTGTTTCAATCGGAATTGTTACTTCAGCCTTATTAGTCAATAACGTAGCCGCTAATGAAGTTGGGGGAGACACTTCAGAAATGCTACAACCGACTACAGTTACATCTTCAACGATTGAAAAAACCAATGAAGACGGAAATACTCCAAATTCTGCTGAGAATGGTAATAATCCTAGTTCAGTGACTGAACAGTCTACTACTCCTTCTTCCAATATATCCGATAGTGCTAGCACTGTAACTGAAACTCCTACGAAGCCAGCAGAGCCAGCAGATAGTAAACAAATAGGACGAAGTGGATTCCGAAGTGTAAGCGCATCCACATCTGCGGGAAAAAATAAAAGTCAGCCAAAAGAATCTATACCGACTGAGCCCGCTGAATCTATCGAACCCGCTCTAAAACCAGAAGTAAAAGCTGACGAGGATGCAATCAAAGCAAAAGCCATTCCTGAAATACCAAAAGAAAACCAATCAAAGAAAATTCAAGATGCCATCACAGAAGATGTAAGAACCGTTGTTTCAAAACCAACTGTTGAAGGCATTGAGTATGATGTTCACTATGATCATAAAAACAAATGGTACTATGTCAATGCTACTGATTTCGGCTTGAATGTAGCTGATAACCAAGATGATACTCTCGCTGTTAATAAAGCACTAAAAGCAGCAAATGAAATTGTAATGGCTGATCCAGATGGTACACAACATACTGGTGTTGCCGTCAAACTTTCTGGAATTGTCAATGTGGCTCGTGATAAAGGCGAAATTGATCACTATAAAATTTTAACATACGGATCAGGTGTCCCTATGCCTATACAAAAAGGACGAATTGATGGTGTTCAGGATCTTTCGCATGTTACAAAAGAAGAATATCAAAATCTTCGTGTAGACTCGGAAGGACTTGTTCGTTATATCAGTTCTAATGGGGAGAATCTCACAGGTATTGCGTTGCCTATCTATCGCAAAAGCGAAAGTGGCTCCTTTAATCAAATTAAAATCGGTTCAGAGCACTCAAATGTAACCGGTCTCTTTGGAGACGGTCCAGGAACAACCGTATTAAAAACAAATTTAGTTCAGCTAGGAAATCCTTGGGATAGCAACGAGAATGATACTGACAATCGCAACCATGCTGTTTTGCTAGTTGAAAATCAAAATGGATTCCTTGTGAAAGATTTATCTGTTTCTATCCAAAACTTAAAAGAAGCTTTTGGAGAACAACATGATGGCTTCTACGTCAAAGGAATGCCCTACTATGGAAAAGTCGATGGCGTCCTTATCAATGATTCTGATAATGTAACTGTTGAGAACGTTGAAGCGAGTGGAGCTAACAAAGCTGGTATCCGTTTCGGGTCATCATATAACAGTGTCTCAAATATCTCTCTACCTGGTTGGGGACGTCCTCGTTCTGTGAGTAATTTGATTGCTGGAAAAGCTCCTGGTTATACTTTCAGCAGTCTAAACTTAGGTGAAAACAATAAAGTATTAAACAGTAATACTCACAATAACCGAGTGGCTGGAGTTCAATTCTCTTACCAAACCAATATCCTTATTGAAGGAACAACCACTTCTGAAAATGGACACAAATTAAACGGAAGTACAGGTTATGGTTTCGCTTCAGAGGCTGGATCCTACAATAATGGAATTGTTTTCCGAAACAATACGAGTACCTATAACTATCGTAAAGGTTAGATATTCACGACGGTGACCGAATTTTAATCGAAAACAACATTTCATACGGAGATCGCTTGTTAGGTATCTCTGTATACAACCGAAACTTTAAAATGGAAAATGTTGTCATTCGAAACAACGTTGTCACACAAGATAAAATAAATCGTCTAGTACGAGATGACTTGAAAGTTGACGGAAAATTCACACATGGTCATGATTACCTCCAGTATGAAGCGATTCATTTGCAAACGAATGAAAAATCTCAGGACTTGAGTGCAGACGGAGCCGTCGGTTATTTTGAAATTAGTAATAACCGCATTCAAGATTTGGATTCATCAGGTAGAACCGCTACAAACCAAGACTACAATACAAATGCTATCTTGGTTCGTATGCAAGAGCCTTATCTAAACTATGTACTAAATATAAAAAACAATCAAATCACTGGACACTCAGCAAACGATTTGATTAAGATGATTAACTCTTCTAATGACAATATTAGGGGAACAGCTACATTATCTGATACAAGTAAATTTGCAAACGGATTGGGATATGGTTCTGGTTCCATCAACATTAGTAATAATAAAGTCGAGCTTGAAGAACTTTATGGTGATCCAAATAAAGATTTATCTGCTATTACAATCGCTGAATCGACTAGTAATTTTAATGTCGCAGATTCAAAAATTCGTGCTAACCAAGATAAGTTCCGCGGATCTGTTGTTTTCCAAAACAATGACATTAAAGTCAAACGAACCTTCATGAGTACTAGACCGGGCATCATTGGAAAACAAAAAACAATGCCTATCATTTCTATTACAACTAATGCAGAAGGTATTCTTTTTAAGGATAATAATTTAGATTTTGGTGAAATCACGCAAACTTTAGCTAAGAACGCCGCAACGCAAACGCCGTTAATTAGTTTAAATGGAAATAATGGTACTTTGGTGCAACCTGGACTTGGCTTTGGTATTAATACAACTCGAACTCCAAGCAACCTTCCAAATACACTTAGTCGAACTCAACCATTAGCTTTTATTGGAAACGATATTAAAATTTCTAATATTAGTTATGCTAACAATGTTGATTTGCCAATCCGTGTATTAGAAACCAATCACCTGGTTCGATATACTGAAAACAATACCTTCACTTCCGAATCAGAAATCACAGCTTCTACTACCGATACGAAAACCGATCCACTTGGCAATGCGATCTATAAGCCTGCAACCGAACGCCTTACTCCTAACAAGGAAAAGAATAGCACTCAATTCAATATGGGAGTTAGTCGTTTTTCAACAAGTTCCCCTAGTTTAATCAACAGTTCAGAAGAGACTGTTCCATATGAGACAATCTACGTGAACGATAAAACTATTGCAGCTGGAACTAGCATTGAGAAAACTCCTGGTGTAGCTGGAACGAAAACTGTAAATACCTATGCGACTGGTGTCGATAACTCTGCTTATGAGAAATCAAGTGGAACCGATATCCTAAACTATGGTCTCAGATACTTCTATGCAACAACAAATATTCGAGAAGCTACTGATAATGATCGCATTCCTGGCTTGCTTCGAGCAGACTATACAACCACAGATGGCAAAATTATGACAGCCACTAAAACGTATAGTTACACTGACACTAAAAACCAAACTCAAACAACTGAGATGACTTATCGCTACGAAAACCTTCCAATTGGTTTGAAGAACGATACGCAGTATACATTTACTGATGAAAATGTAACTACGGCACCGCAAAGCCGTATTGTCCATGTTGGTACACGAACTTCCAAAGCTATTGGAGCATTTGATCAGTTTGATGTCGATTTCGAAACAGAATATGTAAACGATAATACTATTCTAGTTGGTGATTCTGTCATCAAAACTCCTGGTGTCAAAGGAATCCGTACTGTTTCTTATCGAGAAATCCGTGATAATGATACAAATGATCTCATTTCAAGAGAACAAGTTTCTGATAGTATCACTACTAAACCTATTAAGCAAATCATACTTGTGGGAACAAAACCACTTACTAGAACTGCTCAAAGAACTGAGAAACAGGATATTGATTTTGATATCGTTAAAGTTCCTTCTGACAAGCTATTTGTTGGAGAAGAAGAGACTCAAACCCCTGG
>JXRG01000040.1:0-6611 GCA_000831085.1 Streptococcus sp. DBCMS | reverse complement strand
AACTCATCACGTAGCTTGGTTCCTCCCCAGATTTTTTCTTGCATAACGTGATTGTAAAAATAATGGTTCTGACATGTCGATCTCCTGTCTGATTTTTCTCCCCTCATTATAGCAAAAAAAGAGTTCGAATTGAACTCTTTTCCACATCTTATAAAGTAGGGAGAAGATTTTATAAAAATAGTAACGAAATAATCTTTTACTTGATAGATGAAACCCTAAAGCAGCACTCAGAAAGCTCGCTGTCAACGGCTATTCTCCTCAGCTCTCATTAGACTTTCTTTACTTGAGAATCTATTTTTATGTACAAAAAAAGACTGAAACCAGTCTTATTTTTAAATCAAAGCTGTGATAGCCGTTACTAGACCAAAAACGATACCCGGTGCATTGGCAGCTGCAAGTGGAATATCTCTTTCCTTTTTGAAAAGACCGTAGTAAACCCAAAGACTACAGTTAATGGCTGCGACCAAGGGTTGGATGAAGTTTCCTTTTTGACCAGCCAGGTTGTTCATGATTTGTGGGAAGTAAGAAACATACATCATAACGGACATAAAGGTCGCTACCCAACCCAAAATTTTCATTTGTTTTTCAGACACTTTCAAAACCTCTTTCATTTTTATGAATCATATTTTATAATCTTTTTTCAAAACAATCAAGACTTTGAAGCTTTTGTTATGAAGATGTAAACTATCACAATCTTGTGATAAGAAAGAGGAAACAGAAAAAGACCGGATTGCTCCGATCTTTTCAATAGTTCATATTCTCACATTCTGTATTAAGAATAATTATGGTTAGCTTCAAATGATTAACGACCTATTTCATACGATAAAAGTCAATCACTAGGCCAGCAGGGCCTTTAACTAGTAGCGATTCCGTTCCCCAATCAGTTACAGCCGGACCGTGTAAAATCTCGACACCAATTTCTTTCAATCGTTGGTAGTTCTGGTCTAGATCCTCAACCTCGATATGAAGAATGATTCCTGACTGAAAATTTTCCAAAGGAATCAAATGATTTTGGGACAACATGAGACAATGACTGCCAATCGTGAACTGAGCAAAACTGTCATCAACATAATCGGCTTTTTTATCCAAAATACGCTCCAAGTCAGCACAGACTTGAGGAACATCTGAAACGATGATATCTAATTGATTTAAATTCATTTACTATCCTCCAGAAAAAGACCGGATTGCTCCGATCTTTTTAAGTTCGACTCTTGAAAATCAAAGAATAAAATCTACAAAGTTTACATTTGATTTTCGACGAGAGAAATTATTTGATTGCGCGTGATTGCAATCCTTCTTCTTCCAAGAAGAGGCGGAATGGTACGAGTTCTTCTGCTTCGTATTTTTCCTTGAAGGCTTTGATTGCTTCTTCAGAGTGAAGTTTTGGATCCAATTCAAGTACTTCTACTGGAAGTGGACGGTGTTGAGTGATGTGAGCATCGATCACAACAGTTTTACCTTCTTTGTTCAATTTAACAGCTTCTGCAACAACTGCATCGATGTCTTCGATACGGTTCACAGTGAACCCTACAGCACCTTGAGCTTCAGCGATTTTCGCATAGTCAGCATTAGGGAAGTCACAACCAAACAAGTGTTTGTTTGTGTCTTCGTATTTGTCCTTGATGAAGGCATATTTACCATTTGAGAAGACAACGTTGATAACTGGAAGGTCGTATTGAACGTTTGTGATCACGTCTGGGTAGCACATGTTGAATGCACCGTCACCCATGATGTTCCATACTTGGCGATCTGGATTGTCTTTCTTAGCAGCGATACCACCAGGAAGGGCAATACCCATTGTCGCAAAGAGTGGAGATGTACGCCACATGTTCTTAGGTGTCATGTGAAGGTGACGAGTAGATGTTTGAGTAGTGTCACCTACGTCGATTGAGTAGATAGCGTCTTGATCAGCATGTTTGTTGATTGCATTGTAAACTTGGTACAATTGCAATTCACCCTCAGTTTTACCTTCGAGTTTGTTCATGTAATCACGCCAGTTTTGGTTGTTCTTAACGTTTGCACGCCACCATGGAGTAGATTCAACTGGGTTCACTTTGTCAAGAAGGGCTTGTGCTGCTTGACCTGCATCACCAAGAATAGAAGCATCAAGGGCATGACGTTTACCAAGTTTGTATGGGTCGATATCAACTTGGATGAATTTTTCAGTGTTCTTGAAGGCTTCGTAAACTTCAGCAAATGGGAAGTTTGAACCAAGGAAAAGAACTGTGTCTGCTTCGAAGACAACTTCGTTAGCTGGTTTCCAACCAACACGGTAAGCAGAACCTGTCAAACCTTCATAGTTCCATTCGAAAGCTTCAAAGTTTTTACCAGTTGTGATGATTGGTGCTTTGATTTTACGTGACAATTCAGTGATCACTTCACCAGCTTTAACACCACCGTAACCAGCATAGATAACTGGACGTTCAGCATTGTTCAAGATTTCAACAGCTTTGTCGATTTCAACTTCGTTCAAAGCAGGAGCGATGAATGAACGTTCGTATGAACCTGAACCGTAGTAAGAGTTTTCGTCGATTTCTTGGAAACCGAAGTTTACTGGGATTTCAACAACAGCTGGACCTTTTTTAGAAACTGCAGCACGGCAAGCTTCGTCGATTACTTTTGGCAATTGCTCAGCGTAAGCTACACGTTTGTTGTAGACAGCGATACCGTTGTACATTGGGTTTTGGTTCAATTCTTGGAAGGCATCCATGTTGAGTTCGTTAACTGGACGTGATCCAAGGATAGCAAGGAATGGAGTGTTATCCATAGCTGCATCGTAAACACCGTTAATCAAGTGAGTCGCACCTGGACCACCTGAACCAACTGCAACCCCGATTGAGCCGCCAAATTTAGCTTGCATAACCGCTGCAAGAGCACCTGTTTCTTCGTGGCGAACTTGCAAGAAGCGGATATCTTTGTCTTCAGCCAAAGCGTCCATCAATGAGCTGAGTGTTCCTGATGGGATACCGTAGATAGTGTCTACGCCCCATGTTTTCAATACGTTGAGCATTGCTGCAGATGCAGTAATTTTCCCTTGAGTCATAATGATAACTCTCCTTCAAATATTTTTAAAACTTGATAAATCCGTTTTCATATACTAATTGGAAACGTTTCAGCAAATTTTTACTCTACTACTTTACCATAATTGTTTTTTGTCTCCTAAAAATGTGCTCAGAAGTTTTTATTCTCTATTACAGTACAGTTTGAAAACGTTTTTAATATCTGTTTTATAATAATACTCAATGAAAATCAAAGAGCAAACTAGGAAGCTAGCCGCAGGTTGCTCAAAACACTGTTTTTAGGTTGTGGATAGAACTGACGGAGTCAGTGTCATATAGCTACAGCAAGGTGAAGCTGACGTGGTTTGAAGAGATTTTCGAAGAGTATAAAAAGCGAGCAAGCTCGCTTTTAGTCTATTTTACTAAAGTTTAGCATGAGTGAACTGGTCAAAACAGATACAGAACTAAAGGCCATGGCTAGACCAGCCAGTTCTGGATTGAGAACGAGACCAATTCCTGAAAAGACTCCTGCTGCAATCGGAATTCCGGCGACATTGTAGATAAAGGCCCAGAAAAGATTGAGCAGAATTCGATTGAAGGTTTTCTTGCTCATGTCAAAGGCACGAACCACTCCTAGGAGGTTATTAGTTGTCAACACCAAATCTGCTGACTCGATGGCAATATCTGTTCCAGCTCCCATAGCAATCCCCACATCTGCTACACTGAGGGCAGGAGCGTCATTGATACCATCACCAACAAAGGCTACTTTTCCAGCTGATTGTAGTTTATGGATTTCATGGGCTTTTTCTTCTGGCAAGACACCTGCAATGACCTCTTCGATTCCAATCTGATCGGCAATAGCACGCGCCACGCCAGCATTATCCCCTGTCAGCATGACTGTTTTAAGTCCACGTTTTTTCAGCTGACTGATGGCTAGCTTGGCATTTTCCTTGGGGATATCTTGCAGGGCAAGCAAGCCTTTGATTTCATTGTCAACAGTCAAGTAGACAACTGTCTTAGCTTCTTTTTCTAGTTCTTCTAGTTTTTCTTGATAAGTGCTAGAAATGTTCATGCCATCCAGCATTTTAGCATTTCCAAGCAGAACTTGTTTTCCATTGATTTGCCCTGAAACACCTTTTCCGTGCAAGGCTTGGAAATTTTCCACAGTTTGAATCTCAAGTCCAGCTTCACTCGCTCTCTTGACAATGGCCTCAGCCAGTGGGTGTTGGGAAGCTTCTTCCAAGGAGGCTGCCAATCCAAGCACTTCTACTTCGTCGCCGATGATATCTGTTACCACAGGTTTCCCTTCCGTCAAAGTCCCGGTCTTATCAAAGACAATAGTTTGAACTTTCTGGATTTCCTGTAGAACCGTTCCATTTTTGAGGAGAACCCCCATCTTGGCACTGCGACCTGTCCCCACCATAAGAGCTGTCGGTGTTGCAAGACCCAAGGCACAAGGGCAGGCGATAATCAAAACAGCCACTCCATAGAGAAGAGAAGAGACAAAACTCGCTCCAAGCACGACTACACTATCCCTGAGCAAGACGAACCAAACCCAAAAGGTCACAATCCCTAAAATGACAACCGCTGGTACAAAAATCCCTGAAACCTTATCCGTCAAATCCTGAATTGGTGCTCGGCTGGTCTGGGCTTTCTTCACAAAGTCCACAATCTGTGCCAAGACAGTCTCTGAACCAACTTTTTCTGCTTTAAAAACAAGCGTTCCGCTATTATTGATGGTTGAGCCAATGACGGTATCTCCAACTGTTTTGTCTACCGGCAGGCTCTCACCTGTCACCATAGACTCATCAATACTGGACACACCTTCGACTACGACCCCATCAACCGCAATCTTTTCACCGGGACGCACTCGAATCAGGTCACCTACCTTGACTTGCTCCAAGGGGATTTGAACATAGCTATCATCACGCAAGACTTCTGCAGTTTTAGCCTGCAAGTCAAGTAATTTCTCCACAGCTTGGGAAGTATTTTTTCGCATTTTTTCCTCAAAAACGGCTCCCAAAAGAACGAAGAAGAAGATAAATGCAGCACTTTCAAAGTAAACGGGGAGACCAGCGAAGAGGGCAACTAAGCTATAGAAATAGGCCACTAGGGTTCCCAGAGCAACCAGGGTATCCATGTTGGCATTGTGCTTTTTAAAGCTGGCCCAAGCACTCTGGATATAAGGACCACCTGCTACTAGCATGATGGGTGTTGTGGCTAAAAAGGTGCCCCAACGCATGACTTGGTGACTAATTCCTCCTGTCGACATCCCAATCATGATAATCACAAGAGGCACAGTAAAGATACTAGTAATCCAAAAACGTTGCAAAAGTGACAAAGATTTTCGAGTCTTCTCAACTACGGTATAACTTCCCTTTTGCATCTTCATACCACATGAGAATGCATGCTCACCCAACTCTTGAGGTGTAAAACGAATTGTCTTCTCTTCATCTACGCCAATTGGTTCCAAGATGCCTTCTTCTTCAAACAGAATTTCCTTATAACAGTTTGAAGGAGTGGCACGATGAAAGGTAATTTCAGCGGGAATTCCTTTTTGAAGCTGGATATGGGCTGGATGGTAGCCTTTGTCTGCCGTGATACGGATTTTTTGAACACCATTTTCAAGACTTGCTTTTACAATTTCAGTCATATCATTCTCCTATTCTACAATCATCTTGCCGTGCATCATATTCATGCCACAAGAGAAACCATACTCTCCAGCCTGCACAGGCGTGATTTCCACTACATACTCTTCACCCATTGGCAGGTCCGCATGTACACCAAAATCTGGAAAAACAATTTGGTCCAAACATGGTGAAGGGTCCTTACGGTCAAAGACGATACGGGCTGGCACTGATTTCTTGAGAATAATCAACTCAGGCGTATAGCCCCCTTTGACTTCCACTCGAATCTCTTGGTAACCCTTTTTTTGCTGGGCCTTTTGTCCAGATTTTTCAGGCTTTTTGAAAAACCAAAACAAGATAAACGCGATAAGGGCAATACAAATAATGGTTACAATACTATTTAACATGACGTCTCCTTTACATACAATTACATCTTACTTCTGTTACAGCGCTTGATTTCTTCTTAGAAATCACAGCTTCTAAGTCTTCCAAGTCAGCCAAAGTGAAATCACATTCCACAATCAAATCAGCCAACAAGTTCTTAATCCTACGAGAACAAACCTTGTCTTTGATATCTTGAACAAGCAAGTCTCGACTCTGGTCCAGAGTTAAAAGGGCTGAATAGACAAAGAACTTGCCTTCTTTTTTCCTTGTCAGACACTCTTTCTCAACCAAACGAGCCAAAAGAGTTTGAATGGTCGACTTGGACCAGTCGAACCGCTCCGCCAGAACCCTGATCAAATCCGTACTGGTCTGCTCTCCTTGCATCCAAATAATCTTCATGACCTGCCATTCTGCATCTGAAATCTGCATAATCACACCTCCTAAATCTACATTTGTCAATTACAGTTATTAGTATACTCTGAAAATCTACATTTGTCAACTATAATTTTTATTATTTTTCCGAAAAATAGAATTCTAATCATGTAACGAGAGATTTGCAGTCAAATTTTACTATATAACTATAAAATATGCTATACTTAGA
>JXRG01000004.1:0-114749 GCA_000831085.1 Streptococcus sp. DBCMS | reverse complement strand
CTGGCAATCGTTTGACATATTTTTCTCTTTTTTAACATAAAATACTTGCTTTTTTTGCCGAAAACGTTTACTATTAATAATAGAATAGAACTTATGGAGGAAAGAAAAATGGAATGGACAACTGAGCGTCGTTATAGACGCTATGAAGATTGGTCTAATGATGAAATCAAGCAAATCAAGGAAAAGATGGCACAATCTCCTTGGCATACTCGTTACCATGTCGAGCCTAAAATGGGCCTTCTCAATGATCCAAATGGCTTTTCTTATTTTGATGGCAAATGGATTCTCTTTTACCAAAACTTCCCCTTCGGTGCAGCCCATGGGTTGAAGTCTTGGGTGCAGCTTGAAAGTGATGATTTAGTGCACTTTACAGAAACTGGAGTCAAAGTTTTGCCCGATACTCCATTGGATAGCCACGGTGCCTACTCTGGTTCTGCCATGCAGTTCGGCGATCAGTTGTTCCTATTTTATACTGGAAATGTCCGTGATGAAAACTGGATCCGTCACCCCTACCAGATTGGTGCTTTGATGGATAAGGATGGCAAGATTACAAAGATTGACAAGATCTTGATTGACCAGCCAGCAGACTCTACTGACCACTTCCGCGATCCACAAATTTTTAACTTTAAAGGGCAATATTATGCTATCGTCGGTGGACAAGACTTGGAGAAAAAAGGCTTCGTTCGTCTCTACAAGGCTGTGGACAATGACTACACAAACTGGCAAACAGTTGGCGACCTTGACTTTGCTAACGACCGTACTGCTACATGATGGAATGTCCAAATCTAGTCTTTGTAGGCGAACAACCTGTTCTTCTCTACTGCCCACAAGGATTGGATAAGGGTGTTCTAGACCATGATAATATCTATCCAAACATGTACAAAATCGGGGCTTCCTTTGATCCTGAAAATGCCAAAATGGTAGATGTGTCTCCATTGCAAAATCTAGACTATGGTTTTGAAGCCTATGCGACTCAAGCCTTCAACGCTCCGGATGGACGTACATTGGCAGTAAGCTGGCTTGGGTTACCAGATGTTTCTTACCCATCTGACCGTTTTGACCACCAAGGAACCTTCTCATTGGTCAAAGAACTCACTATCAAAGATGGCAAACTCTACCAATATCCGGTCGCAGCCGTCAAAGAACTTCGTTCTTCTGAAGAGGCCTTCTCAAATCGTACTCAAACCAATAACACCTATGAACTCGAGCTCAACTTGGAGGCCAATAGCCAAAGCGAGATTATCTTGCTCGCTGATAAAGAAGGCAAGGGGCTTTCAATCAACTTTGACCTTGTCAATGGACAGGTGACAGTGGATCGTAGTCAGGCTGGTGAACAGTATGCTCAAGAATTTGGTACGACTCGTTCTTGCCCTATCAATAACCAAGCTACAACTGCTACTATCTTCATCGATAAGTCAGTCTTTGAAATTTTCATCAATAAAGGAGAAAAAGTATTTTCTGGTCGTGTCTTCCCACATGCAGACCAAAATGGTATCCTCATCAAATCTGGAAATCCAACCGGAACTTACTATGAATTAGATTATGGTCGCAAAACTAACTGATGTCGCAAAACTTGCAGGCGTCAGCCCCACTACCGTCTCACGGGTCATCAATAAAAAGGGGTATCTATCTGAGAAAACCATTCAAAAGGTAAATGAAGCCATGCGAGAGCTAGGCTATAAGCCCAATAATCTAGCTCGAAGCCTCCAAGGAAAATCTGCCAAGTTGATTGGACTTATTTTTCCTAACATCAGTCATGTCTTTTATGCGGAGTTGATTGACAAGTTGGAACACCAACTCTTCAAGAATGGCTACAAGACCATCATCTGTAACAGCGAACATGACTCTGCAAAAGAACGAGAGTACATTGAAATGCTGGAGGCCAACCAGGTCGATGGTATCATTTCTGGAAGCCACAACTTGGGAATCGAAGACTACAATCGTGTGACAGCACCGATTATTTCCTTTGACCGAAATCTATCACCAGACATCCCTGTTGTCTCCTCTGACAACTACGGTGGCGGGGTCCTCGCCGCCCAAACTTTGGTCAAGACTGGAGCTCAGTCTATCATCATGATTACAGGAAATGATAACTCGAATTCACCGACTGGACTGCGCCATGCTGGATTTGCCTCTGTTCTCCCGAAAGCGCCTATTATCAATGTTTCGAGTGATTTTTCTCCCGTCCGAAAAGAAATGGAAATCAAGAATATCTTGACCCATCAGAAACCAGACGCTATCTTTGCTTCAGATGATTTGACAGCTATCCTGGTTATCAAAATCGCTCAAGAGCTGGGAATTTCTGTTCCTGATGAGCTCAAGGTCATCGGCTATGATGGGACTTACTTTATCGAGAACTACTACCCTCACCTAACAACGATTAAGCAACCTATGAAAGAGATTGCCCACCTCACTGTCGATCTCCTCTTGCAGAAGATTGAAGGCAAGGAAGTTGCGACAACTGGTTACTTCTTACCAGTCACCCTATTACCAGGAAAAAGTATTTAATACTCTTCGAAAATCTCTTTAAACCATGTCAGCTTCCATCTGCAACCTCAAAACAGTGTTTTGAGCAGCCTGCGGCTAGCTTCCTAGTTTGCTTTTTGATTTTCATTGAGTATAAACACAAGAAAACTCAGACTGATTCGTCTGAGTTTTTTTATGATCTTAAGTTTTCTAGATAGCGCTGGGCTGTCTCTAGGTTAAAGGTTTTGTCTGCAATAAGGCGCTCAACGAGGGGAGCAACTTCAGACTCACTAGCACCAGCTAGGAGAGCTAAGGATTTGGCCTGTAATTTCATGTGGCCTTGCTGGATGCCCGTACTGACCAAGGCTTTGAGGGCCGCAAAGTTTTGAGCAAGACCGATGGACACGATAATCTGAGCTAATTCCTTAGCTGAAGGATTTCCTAGTAGTTCATGACTGAGGGCTACACGAGGGTTGAGACCGATAGAGCCACCCTTGGTCGCTACCGGCATGGGTAGGGTCATCTCACCGACCAATTCTTCTCTTTCCATGTCCAGCGTCCATTGACTGAGACCTTGATAGCGTCCATCTCGACTGGCAAAGGCATGGGCCCCAGCTTCGATGGCACGCCAGTCATTACCCGTGGCAATCAAAATAGCATCAATACCATTAAAAATCCCTTTATTATGGGTAGCCGCTCGGTAGGGATCAACCTGCGCAAACTGGCTAGCCAAGGCTATTTTCTCCGCAATTTCTCGTCCTTGGTCCCTTTGGGGACTCAAGTAGCGAAAGGCGATACGACAGCTTGCAGTCACCAGAGAATCGGTCGCGTAGTTGGACAGGATTCCCATGAGACTCTGTCCTTGACTGAGTTCTTCTAAGACTGGCTTCAAGGCTTCCAGCATGGTGTTGAGCATATTGGCTCCCATGGCTTCCTGGGTATCGACATGGAGATAAACAACTAGAAAGTCTGTTTCACTTTTGATCTGCTCTACATGCAAATCACGCGCCCCGCCACCACGTTTGACGATAGAAGGATAGGCTTGATTGGCAAGTTCCAAGAGCTCCACTTTCTTGTTGGCAATCTTCTCTTGCGCTTTTTCAGGTTCAGCAACTTGATAAAGGGCTACCTGACCGATCATCTGGCGCTGATGTACTTGAGCAGTAAAGCCACCTGACCGTTTGATGATTTTGCTGGCATAGCTGGCTGCAGCAACCACAGACGGTTCTTCTGTCACATAGGGAACTGTGTAGTCCTGACCGTTCACCACAAGCTCTGGAATGATGGAATAAGGCAGAGAAAAAGTTCCCACCACATTCTCACTCAGCTGGTCTGCAACAGCCAAGCTGACTTGTTCATCCTGCTCGAGACTCGTTTGCCTTTCAGGACTAAGGAGCGCCTGAGCTTTCAGTAACTCAAGGCGCTCATGGTATGATTTTTTAGAAAATCCATTCCAACTTATCTTCATTATTTTTCAACCTTGCTATATCGGCGTTGGTGGTCGACAATTTCAACCAAGGCATAGTCTTGATGTTCATAGCCTGCAAATTGGGCTGAACCAGACTCATCCAACTGCAATTCTTCGAAGAAGACTTTTTCATAGTCTGCAACAGACAATGCTGTACGTTGTTTAAGTTTGCTCAAGCGGTCCTTATCAAGGTAAGCCTCATAGCCTTCGACCAATTCACCACTAAAGAACTCTGAAACCGCTCCACTTCCGTAACTGTAGAGGGCAATTTTATCTCCAGCCTTCAAAGTCTCTGCATTTTCCAAAAGGGAGAGAAGCCCAAGGAAAAGGGAACCTGTATAGATATTCCCAATCATCTGACTGTAGAGAATGGACTTATCAAAGTTCTCTTGCAAACTATCCTGTTTTTCTTTAGACAAAGTTTTGTCTATCATCTTGCGCAAACCTTTTAGGGCCAACTTAGGATAAGGTAAATGGAAGCAGATAGCTGCAAAGTCATCCATAGTCCAATCATAGCGTTTCTTATACTCATCCCAAGTCGTTGTCAGGCAATCAAGATACTGTTGGGTCGAGTACATGCCGTTTACATAAGGAGTGCTTGAATAGTTCGGACGCCAGAAATCCATGATGTCTCGCGTTTGGGCAACGTTATCATTGTTAAAGGCCATGATGCGCGGATTTTGGGTGATCAACATCGCCACACTTCCAGCACCCTGAGTTGGCTCACCAGGAGTTCCCACACCATACTTGGCAATATCACTGGCAATGACCAGAACCTTAGACTCTGGAGAATTTTCCACTTGTAACTTGGCATAATGAAGGGCAGCTGTTGCTCCATAGCAGGCTTCTTTGATTTCAAAGCTACGGGCGAAAGGCTGGATGCCTAGCAGACCATGAACAAAGACTGCCGCTGCCTTACTCTGGTCAATCCCTGACTCGGTCGCCACGATGACCATATCGATTTCTTCTTTTTCTTTGTCTGTTAAAATAGAGTTGCTTGCACTAGCTGCCAAGGTAACAATGTCCTCAGTCAGTGGCGCAATACTAATTTCATTTAACAAGAGTCCCTTGCTAAATTTTTCGGGGTCAACTCCCCTGGCTTCTGCTAAGTCTTGTAATTTCAAGACATATTGACTAGTCGCAAAACCAATCTTATCAATACCGATTGTCATATTTACCTCTGTTTTTTCATTCATTGTAAAAAATCGTTTCATTCTATTTTATCACAAATAGGGGCAAAAGAGAGAAAAAAGACTTGATTCAACAAATCAAGTCTTTGCTTTGACTGCATTAGGAAGAGATTCCTCGTTGTTTTCGGATGTAGTAGTAAAGCTTTAGAATTACCGTTCCACTTGCCATTCCAATGGAAATAACGAGGGCTAACATAACCACCAAAGTCGCGCTAGCAATAGCATGGCTGTAATCGCCTGTTACAAAAAAAGCAGTCGTTCGATAGGATAAATAACCTGGCACCAAAGGGGCAAGAATGGCCAAGACAAAGACCACCGCTGGTGTCTTATAGACAATACTTAAAATCTGGCTGATGCAAGAGCCAATTACTGCTGCGATAAAGGTCGCGATAATAACATTGGTTGGTTCTTTGAGCACGAGATAGAGGAGCCAAACGCCCATTCCCAAAATACCACCAGGTAGGAGCATGGAGCGTTGAACATTCAGTACGATTAGAAAGGTGATAATGGCGAGTAAACTCGCCACTGCTTGGAGCAAAATACTTGTTAGAGTCATCTTATGTCATCAAAACTAGGGCGACAGAGGTGCCAGCCCCTAAAGCGAGGGTAATGAGCAAAGATTCAAACATCTTGCTCATACCAGAGTTGATATGGTTGGTCATGATATCCCGTACCGCATTTGTCAGAGCAATCCCTGGAACAAAGGGCATGACCGCTCCTGCTATAATCAGGTCTGCCGTCGAAGGAAATCCTGTATAGCGGGCCCAGAACTGGGCGATCAATCCGAAAACAAAGGCACCCGCAAAGGCCGTTACAAAAGGAATGCGGACAAACTTCTCTACGTAGAGAGAGAAGGCAAATCCAAATAAGGTCGCAATAGCTGCGCCAAAAGCGTCATAGACATTGCCCCCAAACATAATCGAGAAGAAAGGGGCACTGAGGGTCGCTGCTAAGGTTACTTGGAACTTGGTATAAGGAAGGGCTTGATTACCGATTTCTTTCAGCTTTTTAAAGGCTGTCGAAAGATCAATCTGCCTCCGACAAGCTCCCGTGATACTTGGTTGACATCACAGACTTTTTCAATGTTATAAGAGGATGAGGTCACCCGTTTCATCCGAGAAATATTGGTATTTTCAATAGAAAAGAAAATAGCTGCGGGCATGGCAAGAACATTGCAATCCATTATTCCCTGCGAATGGGCAATACGGATCATAGTATCCTCAACCCGATGAATCTCTGAGCCACTTTTCAGGAGAATGGTTCCTGCTAGCATAATCACATCAATGACGGCATTCAACTCTCTCGATTCGTCCATTTTCTCCTCCTTTTTTCTACTTCCTATATTTTATCACAAAATCTTGTGAAAAAAAATCTTTGTCATGAAATCATGACAAAGATTCGTTTAATCTCGAGAACTTTCGTGAGTTCCTTCACTATTGGATGAACTGCTCGAAGGAGTGTTCCCTTGTTGATTTCCTTGTTGGTTCCCCTGGTTTGGACTTGTAGGAGAACCCTGGTTCCCACGTTGGGCAGGATTAGAGGATGAAGTTGATGGTGGCGTTTTTGGTTTGTAGATGGAAAGTTTGATACGCGTACTTGCAAGATCAACCTGTTCTCCTGCTCTTGGCGTTTGACTTACAACAGTTCCTTCTGCCGTTCCTTCAGGAGCAGTCGATACTTCTACAACCTCAATATTTGCTTCCTTCACACCGACAATCTGAGTCAAGTTATTCTTTGTAAACTCGAGGCTTGAACCGACGTAGTTCGGCATGCTGACACTAGTCACCTTCTTAGCCACTGTTAAGGTAATCGTTGTAGCTTTTGAGAGATCATAAGTCGAACCCGAAGCAGGGGTCTGTCTGAGGATAGTTCCAGGTTCGCTTTCGCTGGATTCTTCCTCTTCCATCTTGATTAGATTTTCAGGAACCTTCTTCTCCTTGAGTTCAGCTACGACATCCGTATACTTACGTCCGACGTAATTGCTCAATTGGAAGGATTGCTTACCAGAAGAAACAATCAAATTGACCTTGGTTCCTTCTTTTCGGCCGCTACCAGCTTCTGGATCCGTTCGAATAACTCGTCCTTCTGCTACGGTATCGCTGGCTTCTGACTTTTCTTCACCGGCTTCAAACTTGGATTTTTTAAGAGCTTCCTTAGCCTCTGCAACGGTTTGTCCAGCTACGTTAGGAATAGCAATCGTTGCTGGTGTCCTTGACAAAATCCAGACCAAAGAGGCTGCAACTAATAGAAGACTGGCCAAAAGAATCATATAGCGAGCCTTAAACTTCCGTTTCTTAGCTGGCTTTTGCACTGGAGCTGGTTCTGCCACTGGTTGAGTTGGTTTCTTTGGCTGAGGGCGGTCTTCCTGCGCCGGAGCTTTTGGAATCGATGTTAGTGTACTTTGTGGAACTTTAGGTAAAGTCTTAGTGTCTGCCTTACTCGCATCGTCAAAGACCAGTTTCGGTTCATTGCGACGATTATAAGACAAGCTAGTTGACAAGTCCACATACATTTCCGAAACAGACTGATAACGATCTGACAGTTTCTTAGCGGTTGCCTTGATGACAAAATTTTCTAAAGCCTGAGGGACAGATGGGTTTTCAGCTATGACGGACGGAAGTGGTTTCTGGAAATGCTGGAGGGCAATCGTAACCGCGCTATCTCCATCATAAGGGATATGTCCCGTCAGCATCTCATAGAAGATAATCCCCATCGCATAGATATCGCTCTGGAAAGTCGCTTTAGAACCACGCGCTTGTTCAGGTGACAAATAATGAACGGAGCCTAACATTGAGTTTGTCTGGGTCAGACTGGTCTCCGCAAAGGCTACGGCAATCCCAAAGTCCGTGACCTTAGCTGTGCCGTCAGGTGTCAAGAGGATATTTTGAGGTTTCAAATCCCGGTGAACGATTCCTCGAGTATGGGCTAAGCGCATTGCCAAGAGGATTTGTCCCATAATCCGAACTGCTTCTTCGTTTGAAAGAGGATAGTGTTCTTTGATATAACGCTTGAGGTCAAGGCCTGCTACGTATTCCATAGCTAGGTACTGTTGACCGTCTTCCTCACCAATATCTGTAATCCGAACGATATGAGGATGGTCCAGATCCGCCATGGCTCTCGCTTCACGTTGGAAACGTGCCACAGCAATCGGGTCTGTCTGGTAGTTGGTCCTCAGGACCTTCACTGCCACTTCTTCCCCATCTAGGATCAAATCCTTGGCCAAGTAAACATCTGCCATGCCTCCTCGACCAATCTGCTTGACAATCCGATACCGCCCGGCAAAAATCTTGCCGATTTGGATCATTCTGCTGCCTCCTCGTTCATATAAACAAGGGCAACCGTAATGTTGTCTAAACCTCCTGCATTGTTAGCGAAGCGAATGAGGGTTGCCGCCTTGTCTGCTAGGGAAATATCACTGGTTACGATATCATAAATCTCGCTTGCCGAAATCATATTGGTCAAACCATCACTATTGAGCAAGAGATAATCTCCTGACTCCAGTGTAATCATCCCAAAATCTGGCTGGATTTCATCTTTTTGTCCGATAGACTGGGTGATGATATTCTTTTGAGGGTGAGTTTCTGCTTCTTCTGGAGTCAATTGACCAGCCTTGAGCAATTCATTGACCAAGGAATGGTCACTCGTCAACTGGTGGTATTCTTCTCCACGAATCAAACCGATACGAGAATCTCCAATGTGAGCATAGATGGCTTGGTTGTCAATAAACGCAACAGCTTCTAGCGTTGTTCCCATGCCTCTATAAGCTTCGTCCTGACCTAGTTGATGAATTTTTTGATTTTCAATCTCCAGGTAGTGGGTAAACCACTCACGAACTTCATTGACTGAATCAATTTGGGTATCCACCCAAGCCACACCAAGGTCTGTAACCGCCATCTCACTAGCGATATTTCCTGCACGGTGGCCTCCCATCCCGTCAGCCAAGATGATCATAGTGCGTCCTGCTCGGTTGACAAAGTGATTGACATAGTCCTGATTATTTGTCCGTTTCTGACCAACATCTGTTAATAATGCTATTTCCATTGTGTCAGTTCCTTCCTATTCTGATATCTTGCGAAATTGGCTAATGAAGAATCCATCACTTCCATACAATTCAGGAGTAATCAGGATACAGCCATCTTTCAAGATATCCTTGCATTCGTGTTCTAGTTTTACCTGCTCGAACTCGGGATGACTTTCTAAAAACGCCTCAACGACTTGAAAGTTCTCCTCAGAGACAATAGTACAGGTACTATAAGTTATTATACCACCTTTACGTAGCGTTTGACAAACACTACCTAATATTTCCAGCTGAATTTCCTGTAAGGATGTGAAATCTGCTGTTTCTTTATTGTATTTGATGTCTGGTTTACGACGTAAAAGTCCAATTCCAGAACAGGGAGCATCTACTAAAATCTTATCAAAAGAGTCCCGACCGAAAAACTCATGCACTTTTCTGGCATCCAATTTTTGCGTTTGCACTCGATCTGCCACACCCAGACGCTCCGCATTTTCTTGGATCAAGTCCAACTTATGGTCATACAAGTCCAGAGCCGTCACCTTACCAGATGTGAGGTAAGAAGCCATATGAGCTGTTTTCCCACCCGGAGCGGCACAGGCATCTAGGACCTGTTCATCACCTTGTAGATCAAGAGTCGGAGCAACCAGTTGACTGGACTCATCTTGGATGGTAATGGCCCCTTCTGCGAACAAATCATGTCCTGCAAAGTGGCCTTGCTCCTTGACCAGACCAGTGGCCGCTAAAGGGGAATCGGTCGCCTCTAACAAAGCTTTGATTTCCTCTTTTCGGCTCAAGTTGGTCACCCGGATGCTAGCTTTGTTGCGCACCAAGAGACTTTTAAAGATGGCTTGTGCTCTCTCTTCACCGTACTCTTCCTTGAGCTTAGATACTAGCCAAACTGGGAGAGAATAGGCAATGGAATCACGCTTGTTTTTACGTTTGATACTGTCAATGTCTGGCCAGCCTTCTCGCAAAATACGACGCAGGACAGCGTTGACCAATTTTTCACTGCCTTTTTTACGGGCTTTAGCTAGCTCTACCGCTTCATTGACTACAGCGTGATTAGGAATCTTATCCAAATACCGAAGTTGGTAGGCACTCAGAAGGAGCAGGATATAGAGCCAGTTATCTAGCTTATCCCGGTCTTCGATAAAGTGGGACAGGTACCATTCCAGAGTCAGTTTTCGGGCTACCGTACCGTAGACAATCTCTGTCACCAAACCCTTATCTGCTACTGAGAGTTGACTCCCCTTGAGGTGTTTGTTTAAAGCAATATTCGAATATGCTTGGTTGACTAGAACATCCTCTAGCACTGCTAGAGCTAGACTTCTAGCCGTTTCTACTTTAGTCACCAAATCGTTCTCCTACAGTCAAAGTACGACCAACTCCGTTGAGGAAGGAAGCGATGTCCATCTTAGGCTTGCCTGCTGGCTGCACTTGTTTGAGAGATAGAGCTCCTTCAGCCGTTGCGACGATCAATTCCTTTTTACCAATTGAGAGGATCTCACCTGGAGCTCCCTGACCTTTTACTGGCAGGGCTTCATAAATCTTAAAGCGGTCGCCCTTAAGGAAAGTATGAGCAACAGGCCACGGATTCATCCCACGGATTTGGTTGAAAAGTTGGCGATTGGTTTTAGTCCAATCCAGTTTCTCTTCTTCTGGCTTGATATTTGGCGAGAAAGTGACTTGACTAGGATCCTGTGGTTCAGGTTGGATTTCTCCTGTTAGGTAGCCAGGTAGCGTATCCAAAAGCAAATCACGACCAACAATCGCCAATTTTTCAAACAAGGTACCAACATTGTCCTCATCTGTGATGGGAATACTGCGACGGGAAATCATATCTCCTGCATCCATTTCTTTAACCATTTCCATAATGGTCACACCAGCTTCCTCATCTCCTTGAATCAAGGCATAATGAATGGGAGCGCCACCACGGTGTTTGGGAAGAAGGGAAGCGTGAACGTTAACCGCAAAGTCCATGCTATCAAGAAGTTTACTTGGGAGAAACTGCCCAAAAGCAGCGGTCACAATCCCATCTGCTCCTAAATTCATAATAGCTTCCAGCTCTGGGCTTCCAGATAATTTTTCTGGTTGGTAGATAGGAAGGCCTGCTTCTTTAGCAGCCTGCTTGACTGGGGTTTCTTGGACCACTTTTTTACGGCCGACAGCGCGGTCTGGCTGGGTCACAACAGCTAGAATCTCGTAACGATCATCTGATAACAAACCCTTCAAAACTGTCGCTGAAAAATCAGGTGTTCCCATAAAGATTAGTTTTGTCATTTCTTCTCCTTCTTATAAAAACTGCTGCGGTTCGTGGTCAATGCTGAGACGAAGCTCGCTATTTTCACGTTCTTGAGTCAAGGCCAAGACCTGATTGAGGGTTGGACCCAGCTCATCTTCTAAACGGTATTTAATCAAAATCTGGTAATGATAAAGGTTGTGGGTACGGGCAATGGGTTTTGGTGTCGGTCCAAGGATTTTACTAGTTTCCGATAAACCTGATCGCAAAATTCCCATAACTTCATAGGCACGTTTGACAACCTCTTCTTCTTTCTTGTGAGAGAGGGTAATCCCAATAGTGAAATAATAAGGCGGATAGCCGAGTTGGCGCCTAATACTCATTTCATAGGCATAAAAACCTTCGTAATCCTGATCTTTTGCAAAACGAATGGCATAGTGTTCTGGATTGTAAGACTGGATCAAGACCTGCCCAGCCTTTTCCGCTCGACCTGCACGACCAGCCACCTGGGTCAAGAGTTGGAAGGTTCTCTCAGAAGAACGGAAATCAGGCAGATTCAAGGCCGTATCCGCATTGAGCACTCCGACCAAGGTCACATTGGGAAAATCCAAGCCCTTAGCAATCATCTGAGTTCCCAGCAAGATATCTGCTTCACCTTGGCCAAACTGGTCAAGAAGAGCTTGGTGACTGCCTTTCTTGCGGGTCGTATCCACATCCATCCGCAGAATGCGTGCCTGAGGAAAGAGCTCTGCCAGCTCATCGTAAGCTTTCTGAGTCCCTGTACCGTAGTAGCGAATGCTGCGACTCTGACAGTTGGGACAGACATGAGGAATTCCCTTAGAAAAGCCACAGTAATGGCAATTCATGGTCTTGGTATCCATGTGGAGAGTCAGAGAAATATCACAGTTGGGGCAGCTATCTACCGTTCCACACTCCCGACACATAACAAAGCTAGAATAGCCCCGACGGTTGAGCATGAGGACTACCTGCTCTTTTTTATCCAGTCGGTCTTGGATGGCCTCTAGCAAAGGGGGCGTAAAGTTTGACGTCTCATTCTGCCCGATATAGTCACGAAAGTCAATCACTTGAACCTCAGGAATGGTGGCTAAAGGATTGGCTCGTTGGGTCAGGCGTAAGTGTTGATAGACACCTTTGCCAGCCCGCGCACGGCTTTCTAAGCTCGGTGTCGCCGAACCAAGGACCAGGGCTGCTTGATTGTACTGGGCCCGTAGAATGGCGACCTCTCTGGCATGATAACGGGGATTGCTGTCTTGTTTGTAGCTGGCTTCATGTTCTTCATCGATAATCATGACACCCAGATTTTTCAGTGGAGCAAAGATGGCTGATCGAGCGCCAACAACAACTTGGGCATCGCCGCGTTCTACCTTGCGCCACTCGTCGTACTTTTCACCATTGGACAGGCCTGAGTGGAGAATGGCTACTTTCTCACCAAATCGGGCAATAAAACGTTCCGTCATCTGTGGCGTCAGGGAAATCTCAGGTACCAGCAAAATGGCCGTCTTACCCTTATCCAAGGCTCCTTGGATGATCTGTAAGTAAACCTCCGTTTTCCCACTTCCTGTAATCCCTTGAAGGAGGAATAGAGGCTGTTGACTGCCAATAGCACTGACAACGGCATCACGCGCCTGTCTTTGTTCTGGATTCAATTCCAAAGGTTGACTGACCTCAATGCCTTCGAAATAAGCAGCTGAACGTTGCACTTCCTTTTGGACTATGGACACAGCACCTTGTTCCACAAGGAAGTTGACTTGCTCGCGTGAGTAGAATTCTAACAAGCTAGCCAGAGGAGCACTCTCAGGATGAGACAGCAAATAGTCTCTCAGCTCTGCCTTTTTCTTAGCACGCGCAGAAATCTCAATCTTCTCTAGCTGAGTAGCATCAACCTCATACCAAGACTGGGTCTTGACCTTCTTTTGATCGACTGCCTGGTATTCTAAGCGGAGCAGCCCTTTCCTGGTCAAGCGCATCATTTCTGCCTGTTTGGCAAGGTCTAGAGAAGAAAAGACTAGCGCATCTTCTGAACCAAACAGACGCTCTCGGTCTGCCTGACTCAGACCTTCCAAAGGATAGAGGATCTTATCATAACTAGAGTTTAAAAATCCTGGAAGCATGGCTTTTAGAATGGAGATTTTGTAAGAAAAGACGGACTTGCGTAACTCCTCAGCTAGCCAGAGTTGCTCTTGAGTCAAGACGGGAGAAAAGTCTAGCACCTCTGCAATCTCCTTCAAGTCCTGACCTTCCATCTCTTCATCCGACTGGGACTCCAGGCCAAGCACAATCCCTTGTATCAAACGATTACCCTTGCCGAAGGGGACATGAACCCGCATACCGACTTCCAGCATCTCTACAAATTCCTCAGGGACCTTGTAACTGTATGGCTGGTCCGTCTGCATTAGGGGAACATCCACGATTATCTTTGCAATAGCCATCTTCTCACCTCCTTCTTGTCAGTACATTCTTGCAATAGAAAAAATAAGATTGAGTCCCCCCAACCTTAAATTTTTTCACCATCTTCTTTTTCTTTAGCAATTTGCTCTTTGATTTTCTTTTCTTCTTCTTCTCTGCGGCGTTTTTCTTCTTCGATACGGAGACGAACCGCTTCACGTTTTCCTTCTGGATCTGGGTGAATGGTTACATTTCCAGACTCGATTTCTTCCAAAGCGCGAAGAGTTGATTTTTCAGACTTAAACTCTTGAGTTGCTGGCGCACCTGCTTCTAGTTCGTGGGCACGTTTTGCTTCCAAGATTACGAGTGAATATTTTGATGGCACCTTGTCTAGCAAGGTATCAATAGAGGGTTTTAACATCATTTGCTTGTACCTGTTTCCTATAGTTTATCGAGTAGTTGGAGATTTTGGCAACATCTCCTGATAGTGACCAATGACACGGTCCACACGGAAGTGTTCTGCTTCGATTACACGCTTGACACGTTCAGCAGCGAGGGGCACCTGATCGTTGACAATGGCATAATCATACTCACGCATGAGGGCAATTTCTTCCTTGGCTTTTTCGATTCGTTGGGCAATCACTTCAGCACTGTCTGTTCCACGACCTACCAAACGATCTTGCAATTCATCCAAATCTGGTGGCGTTAGAAAGATAAAGACAGCATCTGGAACCTTTTTCTTAACCTGAAGGGCTCCTTGGACTTCAATCTCAAGAAAGACATCGATTCCCTTGTCTAGGGTTTCATTGACATAGGTTAGCGGAGTTCCATAGTAGTTACCGACATATTCTGCATATTCCAACATCTGACCTTGACGGATTAGCTCTTCGAACTCTTCACGAGTACGGAAGAAATAGTCCACTCCGTCCACTTCACCAGGACGTTGCGCACGCGTCGTCATCGATACAGAGTATTGAAATTGATTCTCAGAACTCTCAAAAATCTCTCTTCTAACCGTTCCTTTCCCAACTCCTGAAGGACCAGAAAAAACGATTAGCAAGCCTCGGTCTGCCATTATGTCTCCTTTAGTTAGTCTGTGAAATAAAGTAAAATTTCTCTCGAATACTGATGATCGCGTCAGTTATCCTTCTACAGTCTTTCTATCTAGTGTAACAAAAAAGCAGTAATATTTCAACTGCTCTTTCTTATTTATTTAGCATAATCTACTGCACGAAGTTCGCGGATCACGGTTACCTTGATATTTCCTGGGTAATCGAGATTATTTTCAATTTTCTCACGAACTTTGTGAGCCAAGATTGTGACTTTGTCGTCCTTGATTTGTCCTGGATTAACCATGATACGGATTTCACGTCCTGCTTGAAGAGCAAAGCTATTTTGCACTCCTTCAAAGCCATTGGCGATTTCTTCCAAATCATGGAGACGCTTGATGTAGCTTTCAAGAGACTCGCTACGAGCACCTGGACGCGCTGCACTCAAGGCATCTGCTGCAGCAACGATCACTGCAATGACGCTTTCGGCTTCGACATCGCCGTGGTGGCTAGCAATGGTATTCACCACAACTGGGTGTTCCTTGTACTTACGAGCCAACTCCGTGCCAATCTCAACGTGGCTGCCTTCAACCTCGCGGTCAATAGCTTTCCCAATGTCGTGAAGGAATCCAGCACGACGGGCAAGAGCTGCATTTTCACCAAGTTCACTGGCGATGATACCAGATAACTTAGCAACCTCAATCGAATGACGCAAGACATTTTGTCCATAAGAAGTACGGAACTGCAAACGTCCCATAATCTTCATCAAGTCTGGATGGAGGTTTGGCGCACCAATCTCATAGGCAGCAGCTCCCCATATTCACGGATTTTATTGTCAATCTCTTGACGGTTTTTCTCCACCAACTCCTCGATACGAGCTGGGTGGATACGGCCATCCTTGAGCAACATTTCCATGGTCATACGAGCAATTTCACGACGAATCGGATCAAATCCTGACAAGGTTACCACTTCCGGTGTATCGTCAATAATCACATCGACCCCTGTCAAACTTTCAAAGGTACGAATGTTGCGACCTTCGCGTCCGATAATGCGTCCCTTCATGGTATCATCTGGTAGGTGAACTGTCGAGTTTGTTGACTCTGCTACATAGTCACCAGCGATACGTTGCATAGCCTGAACCAAGATATCTTTCGCAATCTTGTCTGAACGTTCCTTCACCTCTTGCTCTGCCTCACGAATGCGGCTAGCAATTTCCTTGGTCAAGTTTTCCTCTGTCTGAGCCAAGATAATATCTCGAGCCTCAGTTTGGGAAAGCGAGCCGATACGTTCAAGTTCAGCTTCTTTTTGTCTTTCGACTTCCTCTAATTGCTCTTCACGTGCATCAAGGTTTTTTGCTCTATCAGAAATACTTTGTTCTTTTTGTTCAAGTGTTTTTTCTTTGTTCGTCAAATTGTCGTCCTTACGGTCAAGGCTCGTAGCTCTCTCCGTCAAACGACTTTCAATTTGCTTGAGCTCCTGACGTTCTGACTTAAATTCAGCGTCCACTTCTTCACGGTATTTTCTGGCTTCCTCTTTGGCCTCCAATAGTGCTTCTTTTTTAAGAGACTTGCTTTCGCTCTTGGCTTCATTTAGCAATAAATCCGCTTCGCGCTCAGCTTGTCCTCGTAAATTAGTTGCTTCTTGTTCAGCATTTAGAAGCATCAACTCTGCAGCCTCTTGAGATGATTTCATCTTAGCTGAGATGCTGACATATCCAATGACTAAACCAATGATGACGGCAAAAACAGCAATCGCAAGTGTCATGATTTCCATGTTTTTACCTCATTAAATTTGTTTATCGAATGACATACATTCTTTAATATTCTATCATAAAAAACCGATTTTCACAAACCCAAATTGAAGAGTTTTGTGCGAATTTTAGAAGAAAGTTCGCCTGATTCAATCTTCATTTTGACTAAATGCTACAATAAAATATATTTGATAGTCATTTGTAATTTAGATTTTGAAACGAAGGTAATTTTGTACAAAATCACGATATTTTTCATTCTTCAATAGTTCATTGAGTTTATCTTTGTGGTTTTTTATATTTATATAACCATTCTGTAATCCATAGTAAATTTCAACTAAATATTTTTTTACCTCAATATCAGGAATTCCAGGATCATCCACTGTTATCTCATCTCCTATTTTTGATATAAATAAATTTTTTAAACCTTTTTTCCATAAAAATGATAACAAATCAAAAAAATATTTCTGCTTAACATCAAACATACTATACATTGTTTTCTGATTGATAGACACCAAAGGATAATCCGACATAATACCAGGAATATCATAGTTTAAAATTATCGATAACATCTCAAAATACAGGTACGAATTTCTCTCATAAAGATGTTCAAAATATTTATCTATTTCATCTTTGTCTAAGTATTCAAATAGTGAGACTAGAATATTTTCAGTTCTCCACATCATCACTTAATAATATAGTTTGCTTTCTCGCTTTCATCAGTTTTATTTGAAAGTTTTTCTAATGACTTTTGAAATTCTCTCAAACTCAATTTTTCTTCTTTCATTTGTTGGTTTTTTTCCTGTACCTCTCTATAATTTTTATCTACATAATAAATTTTAAAAATCAATGATAACATTTTTCCAAAGTCATCATCTCTCAATTTACTCTTTTTCAAAATGTTATCTATGACTTCTCCTGTAGATACCATTCGATTATGATTCAGCTTAAATTTTTTATCAATGAGATTTTCCTTTGTTGATTCCATTTCCTTACTATTTAAAATTACAATAATTTTAAATTTTTTATTCTCAGAAAGATGGTCAATATAACCCAATAAATCATTGTAATCTGAAGGGTTATCTGATTTTGCTGCATCTGAAGGCTTATCCGATTTTGCTGCATCTGAAGGCTTATCCGATTTTGCTACATATGAAACCCGTTCAAGATCATCAAAAATAATGATAGAATCTCGCTTCATCAAATCCGTTCCAACTGTTTTAAAGAACCATTTAAAAACTCCTCCAACAAGTGGAATAAAGTCCAAATTTCCGAGTATGGATTGTTTTTCTATCTCATTAATCAATATTCTCTCGGCTTGCTCTCTTGTTTTTATACCAAAGCAGGAAATATAGTAGATTTCTTTCTTTTTGTAAATTTGATTTTCAAAAAACGTCTTTATAAAAAATGTTTTCCCACTCCCCCAAGAACCATCCAGCCAGTACACATTATGAATAGAGTCAGGACTATTTAAAAACTCCACCAGATGAGTTTGAAAAGGATGGTCATCCAAGTCATATTCTGGAAATAGCTCTGGGTCTAGTTTCTTATAATTAACTTTTTTTTAAAATTATGTCTAAAAACCAGAATAGTATTGTTGGTATAGTCAGTGCTAACAATATTATTACACGATTCACATACAAAATTGAAATAATATCTTTTAAAAAATTATAATTAGATACAAATTTATAAATAGGTAAAGCAAAGCGTTTAAATTGTTCAATCTCAAGTGCAAGATATAGTACCCATATACTGGCTATAAATATTTTGTACCACTCAACAATTCTAACATTACTACTCCATGATGGCCTTTTCAATAAATATTTTAATGGTTTGAAATTCAGAAAAAAATTAAGAATCCTCGTCATTATATTTTTCATATATACCCCTTTTAATCTATATTATCATGATTATACCACAAAATAAGAGTTATAAAGCGGATTCAAGGGACAAGAACCTAGTTATTATACTAAAATTTTTCACTGATTTCTTAACTTAGGAAATCTATCATTCTCAAAGACTTTATCTTCAATTTGCTAGCTAAAATTTCTAAAATAAAAAAGCCCACCTTTCAGTAGACTTAGTAATGATCTTTGAAGGACAAGAAAGCCACGCTATCTCCATCTATCATATAAATCAAGCGATTTTCTGCATCAATACGACGTGACCAAGCTCCATGATAGTCATACTTGAGTGGTTCTGGTTTACCAATTCCTGAAAAAGGATCGCGATGAATATCCTTGATTAGCACGTTGATTCTTTTTAATGTTTTCTTGTCCTGAGTTTGCCAGTAGCAATAATCCGCCCAGGCATCTTCTGTAAAATTGAGCAGCATTTCTCACTCCTCAATCATATGTACCTGAGTGCTTCCAGCACGAACTTGAGCCATTCCTCGCAAGACCTTGTCAGAAAGTTCCTTATTTTGAGCGATTCTCAGGGTTTCCTGAATACTATCCCACTCGCTCTTTGAAAGGACTACAATATCCTCATCTGGATTTTTATTGACCACCGTTAAAGGCTCAAATTCATCGTTTACCTTCTTCATGTAGTCTTTTAAATGATTTCGGAATGTTGAGTAAAGAACTGCTTCCATAACCATACCTCGTTTTACCTCTTTTCCACTATTATACACGAAAAGAAAGAAATTGTCAGGAACTTGTACAAGATTTTTCTTTTCTATCTATTTATTCGAAAATCTTCTAAAAAAGCCTACCTTTCAGTAGACTTAGTTTGTTTCTATTCTAATCGGCACTCTGCCAAAATTCTGCTCTGCTATACTTGGTTGTCCCAGTCGGTAAATCTGGTCTGCCTTTTGAGTCATATCATCCCAAGGTTCTTTGCCAATTCGGCTGACTAGATGGACCTGCTCTTTCAGAGACTTGAGATGTTGTCTGCCTTTTTCTGTAAATCCTAGGACATGGATGGCTTCTGGCAAGTCGCTTTCTCTGGCCTGCACCAGGATATAGGTCAAAAGGCGTCTGACACGCGCTTTGGTGTATCGCTTGGTGGCAACCGCCTCGACCAATTCGTCAACAGACTGAGCCTTCTTGATAGCTTCCTTGATGCGCACAGCCATTTCTTGATTGACCTGATAGATGGTCGTTAGGTCTGAATTTGACAAGATTTGATAGCGGAGCAAGGGAAAATAGTCATCCCAACTCACCTTACTGGACTGCTCAAAGAGAGCAACAGAAGGCATAAAGCGTTCTAAGAAATCTTGGTCTGATTGATGCTGACGGAGGGCTGTCGCCGAGGCAAAGTCCACATCCTTGTCCACAGAATGATAACCCGCTCCCTGACGCTGAATCGGATGCAGTTTGATGTTGCGTCCTGCAACCGCCTTGGCATAGGCCAGAGCAAGGACATGATTAGGCGTATTGCCTGAAAAATCGAGACCTGCAAATTCCTTCCACATGGCTTGGCTTTTCTGGGGATAAGAGAGAGAATCAGGCAGATTTTCCACAAATTTCTCCATCTCAGTACCTTGCTCTGTGTATAAGTCTGCAATTTTCTGGTAATCCAGAATTTCCTCTGTCCCAAAGGCTAAGGTATCAATCCCCAACCGACCCAAGATATCTACAGCTCCTTGGCCAAAGAAATCTGCTGCCTGAACACTGACTAAAAAGGGCAATTCCACTACCAGATCTGCTCCATTCTCCAGTGCCATTTGAGCCCGTGTCCACTTGTCAACGATAGCCGGCTCGCCTCTCTGCATGAAATTTCCAGACATGGCCACAATTTTCAACCCTTTAGCCTGTTCCAACAGGTATTTATGCCCATTATGAAAAGGATTGAACTCCGCGATAATACCTGTAATGGTCATGGTAATCTCCTACTTCTGCGCGACAAAAAACCAACGGGCACTGGTTTCTGTTGGCTCCTTGTCCTCAAAGTCCGCAAAGAGTTTGAAGGACTTGAATCCAGCCTGTTCCAGCAAAATATCATAGGTCAAAACCTCATAAGTCCGCTCCTCATGCACTTCATCGTGGCGACTAAAGGAACCATCAACCTCCTTGATAAAGAAAGTCAACTCATGCACGATAGAGTGGGGTGCTGCGTCCTCGTAGGTATCCCAGAGCATGGCAAAATCTTCCGCATTTTCATGGTAAGAATAGCCTGGAAAAACTTCATCTGTCTGGTAGGTCGAATGGACATCAAAGATAAATACCCCATCTTCGTTAAGGGCATTATAGACTTCTTTGAAAACATCCCCAACTTCCACCTCATCCTGCATGTAACAGATTGAGTCCGAGTAACAAGTGACAAAGTCGTAAGTACCTACCTCAGACAAGTCCAGCATATTGCCTTGCAGGAAAGCAATTTTTTGTTTTGCTGAAGTCGCTCTCTTCTCCGCAATCTTCAACATATCTGCGCTCAAGTCAAGGCCTGTCACATCAAAGCCAGCTTGAGAAAAGCGAACAGACTGGATACCTGTCCCACAAGCCAATTCCAAAAGCTTCTTTCTCTCCTTGGTCTTAGGCAAATGACGCAGCGAAAAATCCGTCCATTTATCGTATAAACTATCGTCCATCACAGCATCGTAAACAGCCGCAAAGGTTTCGTAAGTTGCCATAATTAAGATACAAAGAGCGTTAAAAGCAAGGAGAAAATAGGAAACTTTCTGCTGTATCATCAGATACAAAGGAAGTTACTCTTTTTCTCGCAGCTTTTAGCTCGTGTTCAGTTTCGAGATGAGCAAAACACGACGCTCTCACCTTTCCATCAATTTCTTTTAAAATAAGCAAAGAAACCCAGTTGACTGTAACTGAGTTCATCTACTAGGCCAAGGCTTCAGAAATATCTACAGACTCCGCCTCATGCCATAGTTTTTCTAGGTTATAATGGGCACGCATTTCTTCTGAGAAGATATGCACAACGACACCGCCGAGGTCTAGCAAGACCCAGCCTCCAGCTGCATCACCTTCGACATGGCTACCTTTAAAGCCAGCTTGAGCTACTTTTTCACGAATGTTATCAGCGATTGCGTCCAACTGACGACTATTCATCGAGCTAGTGATAACAAAGTAGTCTGTCACACTGGTCAAATCTTGTACATCAAGTGCAAGGATATCCTCCGCACGTTTCTCATCAGCCGCTTTCACGACTAGTTCTAGTAATTCTTTTTCGTTCATTTAGTCCTCTTTCAAATAGTGCACAAAGGCGTTATAGGTTTCAATGGTTTGGGGATAGATGGGGAATCCCTGATGAGCTAAATGCTCCACGGTACGAGCTGTTTCGTAGGCCACTGCCTTATTGAGTGACAAACTTGCAATCTCACGTGCCTCGTCCACACCTGGAAAGGCACGGTTATGTTCGATATAGTCTGCGACGTAGATGACTTTATCTAGATCGGTCATCTGACCAGCACCAACTGTATGAATTTCAATGGCTCGCAGGATTTCAGAATCATTCAAATCTAAATCTTCCTGAATCTTGTAGATGCCAACCATGCCATGCCAGACATTGTTTCCCCAGTTTTTGAGGTCGGGGTCTAGCTGATAACGGTCAATCAAGTCTAGGAATTCCTGATCTGACAGCTTTTTAGCATAGTCGTGGAGAAGTCCTGCTAGACCAGCTTTCTCACTATCGAATCCAAATCTCTCAGCTAGTTCTATGGCCGCACGCTCCACCCCCAAACAATGGGTTAACCGTTTTTCAGGTAGAAGCTCTGCCATTTTTTCCAACAAAGCCTCTCGGGAACAGTTGATATAGTCTTGGTATGCCATCAGTAAAGCCCCTCCTTCTCTATGTAGTCTAGCACTGGCTGAGGTAGGAGGAAGTTAGGTTTCCGACCTTGGGCAATGAAGTCTCGCACCATGCTGGACGAGATGTCCATGAGAGGCACATCCACCCAGATAACTGGATAGGAAGTCCCTGCCTTGTAGCGCGGGCGCTGAACTCCAACAAACTGAACCATGTCGACCAGCTCATCAATTCGGTACCATTTAGGCAGATAGTCCACCATATCAGCCCGATAATGAAGTAATAATCCGTATCTGGATGTTGCTCTGTCAAAATCTTCATAGTGTCGTAGGTGTAGGAAATGCCCTTGCGCTCTAACTCAATGGTTTCAATGGCGAGGCCTTCAATCCCCTCAATCGCCAACTCAAGCATCTTGAGCCGATGGTACTCGGGGATGGTTTCCTTTTTATCTACATGAGGTGGTTGGTATTCAGGCATAAGCAGGACCTGGTCCAGTCCCAACTGTTGTCGTACTTGGTCTGCTACAACAAGATGGGCATTGTGAACAGGGTTAAAATTTCCCCCTAAGATCCCGACTTGTTTGCGTTTTTTCTCCTTGATTTCTGGCTCCAACTCTACCTTGGTAAAGGGAGTCAATAATTCGATTGCCATAGGCTCGTCTTCCTTTAAATTTTCTGTAGAAACAGTTTCTTGGAGTTTCAGTCTTAGATTTCTTTGACTTTTTTAGAAATCTTGCGATTTTCTTTCTTGCTGGATTGTTTAAACAAAATCAAGATGCGTCCGATTTTTTGGACAGTATCCACACCAATTTCTTCTTCCAAGATTTCAGCTACTTCGTGGATGTTTTCATCTGTGTTTTGTAAGAGCGTAACTTTAATCAATTCACGGGCGTCAAGAGCTTGACGTACGCTGGTTTTGATTTGGTCGTTGAGACCATTTTTTCCGATTTGGATGATGGGTTTGAGGGTGTGTGCCTGACTGTTGAGGAAGGCACGTTGTTTCGATGTTAATGACATAATTTCTTTAAAAGAGTTTCTTTTAATACTTTTCTAAAGTGGTGACGGACGTCAGCAAAGTCCTTCGGACTTTCATGACTAAAATTTGAGCCTAAGGTCTCAAATTTTCCGCAGTTGGTACAATCACTTGTACCAACTAACACCACGGCGAAAAGTATCTTCTATGGGCTCGCAATGCTCGCCTTAATAAAGACAACCCTTTCCTTTCTGTGTTTAAATAATTGCTTTTCGTGTGACGACTGCGACGCCTTCTGGTGCCCAGACGGCGACTTTGGCGGTGCCTGTTACGCGGATCCATCCTAGGCCTGAGATGACCAGGTCAGTCTTGTCCTTGATGGCAAATACATGCTCAACCAGTTTTGGAAAGTCTTCTTTTTCCTTACTATTTGGTGGCGTCAAAAGGGTTCCGAGGTGCTTGTCGTAGAAAGCACTAGCCCCTTCAAGTTTGGTACGGTGGAGTTTGAGTTCATTGTCAAAGAAAGCAGTGAATCCTTGTTTTTCTCCTGCAATAAAGTCAAAGCGTCCGAGACCACCTAGAAACAAGGTTTGTTCAGGGTTAAGCTGATAGGTTTTGGGCTTGATTTCCTTTTTAGGGCTGACATACTTGAGGTTTTTGGCCGTCAAGTAGTGGGCCATCTGGTGGCGGTGGATAATTCCCGGCGTATCGTAGATATAAGATCCATCGTCAAGCGGAATCTCAATCTTGTCCAAGGTTGTTCCTGGGAAACGCGAAGTCGTGATGACATTTTGGTCACCTGTGATTTCTTGGATAATGGCGTTGATGAGAGTTGACTTTCCAACGTTAGTCACCCCAACTACGTAGACATCACGGCCCTTACGGTAGTGTTCAATCTTGTCAATGACTTCCTTAATTGCATGTTTGTTTTGTGCCGAAGTCAGGACGACATCCACTGGACGAAGTCCTTCTTCATGAGCACGCTCCATGAGCCACTGGCTAATCTTGCCCGGTTTAACTGACTTGGGCAGAATATCTTTTTTATTTCCGACCAAGAGAACATCATTACCCGATACAAAGCGTGGCAAGCCTGGGATGACAGAGCCATTAAAGTCAAAGATATCAATGACATTGACCACCAAGCATCACTGTCTCCAACCTCGTGCAAGAGTTTGAGGAAATCATCGTCCGTCAACTGAACATCTGTGATTTCATTGTAATGACGGAGACGGAAACAGCGTTGGCAATAGACTTCGCCTGTCTCCAAACCTTTTTCGAGTGCCGACTGGGGAGTAAATCCAAGACCAGCCTTGTCTGTCGTCTGAATGGTTGCTCCACAACC
This sequence comes from Streptococcus sp. DBCMS, assembly GCA_000831085.1. Lineage (GTDB taxonomy): Bacteria > Bacillota > Bacilli > Lactobacillales > Streptococcaceae > Streptococcus. The sequence continues at coordinate 90,149 of JXRG01000004.1, read as the reverse complement.
AATACAGAGAATTTCTTCCATAGTTAAATTCCTTTTTTATATGTAATCGGTCCGTACTTTTCAGTGATTTGCTTCATGACACGACGCTCGCGAGCTCGGTTGATTTGCGTTTTGATGGAGTCGTGTTGGACCAAGGGTTTGACCAAAATTGAGCGAATGCCTGCACGATGGGCTGCTCGTATATCTGTCATAAGTTGGTCGCCGACCATGACCACTTCATTTTTCTCATAGTGAAATTCCTTCATGGCACGGTCAATCCCAAATGTGAAGGGTTTCAAGGCCCAATAAACGTAATCAATTCCAAATTTCTCAACTGCTCGTTGAACCCGTTTTTTGGTATTATTTGAGACCACGATGATGCGAATACCTGCATCTCGAAGGTCATGTAGCCACTGTTTCATCTCTGGCGTCCCATCAGGGTTGTTCCAAGCAATGAGTGTATTATCCAAATCGACCAAAACAGCCTTGATCCCCTGCGCCTGCAGGCTTGGGACTGTCAGATCATAGACTGCTTCCACAGCAAAATCTGGCATATAATTTTCAATCGCCATTCTGGCTCCTTTTCTTAACTTTTTTTCACAATTTTTCTCAAAATCAATGACAAAACCAGCCATAAGACCGCACTAGCCAAGCTGATGTAGACCCAAGCATAAGGCTCGTCTGTGAAGGGGAGGGGAACATTCATCCCGAAAAAGCCCGTCACTACTGCCAAGACTGCTAGTAAAACTGAAATAATGGTCAAGGTTGTCAAGTTATCATTCAGGTTATTATTCAAAATGTTGTTGTAAGAGGCTGATAGTTGTTGCAGAACTTGAGAAATCAAATCGGTCATTGAAACCAGCTGATGAGCCTCAATCATGGCATCATCAAACTGTTCTCTCTCAACTTCGTTAAATCTGCGATAAAGGGCATGTCCTTGGATATGTTCTAGCAACATGCGATTTTGCTTGGCAGCCGCTGTCAGATAGACCATACCAGTCTCCAAGTCGGAAAGGGCAAAGAGGTTTTTCTTGGTCGTTCGCTGACGCAAGAGGCCATTGACCTCATCCTTACTCTTATCCATCTGTTCGATGACAGGATAGTAGGCATTACTGATGATTTCCAGACTAGCAAAGAGAAATTTGTAAATAGAAAGCATATCATGACTCTCTAAATAACGTGTCATCTGTTCAATCACATAGGCATTTTTCTTATTGCTAATCGTAATCAAGCGCTGATGTTCTACGATAAAGGTCATGGGAAAGGCTTCATAGTATTCCTTGTCCTTTTTCAAATCCAATACATTGTAGATAAAGGTGACGGTTCCACTTTCACGGTGGTAGTCCATGTGGCACGCTCATTTCTATCCAGAGCATACTCGATGGTTTCCTTGTCCAATCCATAGATTTCAGAGAGATCTTCTAGTTTTTTCAATTTTCCCAAATCTAGGTTAATCCAAGTGCATCCATTGCCCAACTGCTTTTCTACAAACATATTTTCTCCTTTACCAAACTCTTTCTATTGTACCACAAATCTGCCAAAATAGCAGAGCTACTCTGTGCGGGAAAAGTTGCTGACAACAGTGATATTTCGGTTGGGAACAAAGTGAAGGGCTTGATCGTCACCTCGCAGTTGCGTTGTACGGATCCCTACGCTAACGACCTTTCCAGAAACGGTAATCGGTCCATTTGTGAGAACCACCTCGTCGCCCACATCGAGCTGGCGTTCAAAGAGGATGAAAAAGCCATTGATGACATCAGATAGAAAGCCTTGTGCTCCCATCCCAATGGCAACCCCAGCAATCCCTGCCCCAGCAAGGAGGCTGGAAACTGGCAGTCCTAAAATAGACAGGATGCAGTAGAGCAGAAAGAAATAAAGAATGTAGTTAAAGACATTCTCCAGCAAACGAGAAATGGTCTTTTGTCTCCCTGCATCTCGATTTGAAAATTTAAGTGAGGGCTTGACAATCTTTCGGACAGTCGCATGAAGCATCTTTTTAGCTATATAAAATAGTAAGAACAAAATCAAAAGAGAAATCACCTTGGTCAAGAGATTCTCTAATATGGTTGTTAAATCAAGTTTATCAAAATAGCGTTGAAAAAAATCTTGCATATAAAACTCCTTTTTCCTATTATACCATAAAATGACCAGTCTCATTTCTTTCATAATTATTCAGTTATCGTCTCTATTTTCAAAATATTACTTGCCTCTATAGCATATTTATACTATAATTATAAACAATACATTTGAAGGAGACTGCTATGAAACGAATCATTAGAGCCTGGACCAAGGCAAGCCTCATCAAACGAATCCTTATTGGAATGATTTTTGGAGTGACATTGGGGATGCTCTTTCCAAACCTTACAGGAATTGGTCTGCTTGGAGATCTCTTTGTAGGCGGACTGAAAGCCATCGCTCCTATTCTAGTTTTTGCTCTTGTTGCCAATGCCCTTTCCCAGCACCAAAAGGGACAAAACACCAATATGAAGACGGTTATTTTCCTATACTTGCTTGGAACCTTTGCTGCTGCATTGGTAGCCGTTCTAGCTAGTTTCTTACTGCCTGTACAAATCACCCTGACTAGCGCAAATACAGAAGTTGCTGCTCCTGACGGTATCGGTCAAGTCCTCAGCAATCTCCTACTCAAACTGGTGGACAATCCCTTAAATGCCATTGTTGAAGCCAACTATATCGGGATTCTCTCTTGGGCAGTCATCTTTGGCTTGGCTATGAGAGAGGCAAGTAAACACAGTAAAGAATTACTGAGAACCATGGCGGATGTCACCTCTAAAATTGTCGAATGGATTATCAACTTAGCTCCCTTTGGGATTTTAGGCTTGGTGTTTAAGACCATCTCTGACAAGGGCATTGCCAGTCTGGCCAACTACGGTGTCCTCCTAGGACTCTTGATTGCTACCATGGCCTTTGTAGCTCTCATCGTCAACCCACTCATCGCTTTTCTCTTTATGAGGAAAAATCCCTATCCCCTTGTTTTGAAATGCCTACGTGTCAGTGGTATTACAGCCTTTTTCACTCGTAGCTCTGCCGCCAATATCCCTGTCAATATGAAACTCTGTCAAGACTTGGAGCTGAATCCTGACACCTACTCTGTCTCCATCCCTCTTGGATCGACTATCAATATGGCTGGCGCTGCTGTTACCATAAATGTCCTGACTCTAGCTGCCGTCAATACACTCGGAATATCGGTAGACTTTGGGACAGCATTTGTGCTCAGTGTCGTGGCTGCCATTTCTGCCTGCGGAGCCTCTGGAATCGCTGGGGGATCCCTTCTCCTCATTCCTGTCGCTTGTAGCCTCTTTGGGATTTCCAACGACTTGGCTATGCAAGTTGTCGGAGTCGGTTTTGTGATTGGGGTCGTTCAAGACTCCTGCGAAACAGCCCTGAACTCTTCAACAGATGTCCTCTTTACAGCGGTTGCCGAGTATGCTACAAACCGAAAACTTCGCCCCTAGTCTCTGACTCTCCTCGTTAAACACTTGACTCTATTAGTTTAGGAAATTTTCATGTCCCTCACTCAACGTACAACAAAACTGATCTTAGCGACCTGTCTCGCTTGTTTTCTCGCTTATTTTTTAGATTTATCATCAGCAGTTTCAGCTGGAATTATCGCCCTCTTAAGCCTCTCCGACACGCGCAGAAGCACGCTGAAATTAGCACGCAACCGCCTCTTTTCCATGCTCCTAGCGCTCGCTATCGGTGTTCTAGCCTTTCAGCTGACGGGCTTTCACATCTGGAGTCTGGGCCTCTACCTGGCTCTTTATGTCCCTCTTGCTTACAAAATGGCTGGGAAATCGGCATCACCCCTAGCAGTGTCTTGGTCGGTCATCTCTTGGTACAGGAGTCTACTTCCCCAGATCTCTTGCTTAATGAAGTGCTCCTCTTTCTCATCGGGACAAGCTTTGCACTATTGGTCAACCTTTATATGCCCTCTCGTGAGAAAGCCATCCAAAGCTACCACCTTCAGGTCGAAGAAAAGTTAAAAGACATCTTGCTTCGCTTTAAATACTATCTGTCAAAAGGAGACGGACGCAATCAAGCCCAACTCGTTGACCAATTAGACAAGCTCCTTGATGAAGCTCTCAAACTGGTTTATTTGGATCACTCGGACCATCTCTTTCACCAGACGGACTACCACATCCACTACTTTGAGATGAGACAGCGACAAAGTCGTATCCTGCGAAATATGGCCCAGCAGATCAATACCTGTCATCTGGCCGCCAGTGAGAGTTTGATCTTGGCCCAGCTCTTTTCTAAGATTGCTGCCCAGCTAAGTCAGACCAATCCTGCTCATGACCTACTTGATGACATCGAACGCTATCTGCAAGTCTTCCGCAATCGGAGTCTCCCTAAAACACGTGAGGAGTTTGAAACTCGTGCCACCCTCCTGCAACTACTACGCGAAGCTGAAACCTTTATCCAGGTTAAGGTCGATTTTTACCAAAAATATGGAAACTAAAACGCAAAGAACCTCAGAGAATTCCTCTGAGGTTCTTTTGTTTTGCATTTGGAAGGTAAGTTTATTTAACCATTGCCCTTGGAATCATCAAAACAGGGATATCTTCTGTAGAACCTGAATCCCTATCACGGCTAGCCATATTTAAAAATTCACAGACTATTTCAACAGTAAGATTAACTTTCGTAACAATCCAAGTTAGAAAACTTTATACTTTCCACCCGCATATCCGCAAGGAATGTAGCCTGCTTGATATAAAGCACACAAATCATCGAAAAATCTTGACTCAGCTTGGGGAACCACGTTTTTAATGGTCAAGTAGATTGCCAAGCCGATGATATCAAATAGAATCTGATCTTTCATGGATGCTACCAGTTTACCTTCCGTAATCAGGTTATCTAATCGCGCTTCAATTTCGGGAATTATTTCCTCTTTTGCACTATTTGCAAGTGAATTCCAGTGTTTATAAATGTCACTCTGGTTTTTAAAAAGATAGACACTAAAATCACCATCTTTCTCTAACACAAAATTCTCCCATTTTAAACTATTAATATTCTTCTCAGCTTCTTGCAGTTTCTTTATCTGTTTTATTGGGATTTCTGTTTCTCTGTTTTCCTTTAAAAAGGGGAGCGAAATCAAACTTTTAATAACGTCATCATATATTTTCATAAATAACCTCCATTTTATATAGGAAAACCGATTTCCTCACGTTCTTTCTTCCTGCAACTGTCCACTTTTTACCAGTTTTTTATAGTATCGTTTGCTATACCATTCTCGGTCTGATATCTTTAAATAAACCTTATACTCTTCTGGGTATTTGTGGATATAGTAGGCTTGAAAGATATGGACATTGATCATAAAGGCGATAAAATGACCTCCAATGACAAACCAAATCGGCAAAAACAAGCCTAAAATGTAAAAATACCACTGAAGAGGGACTTGATATAGCAGATGATAGGCCAGCGACACTGGAAAGAGAACTGCCGTGATTCCAGCGAGAATCCTGACTAGCTGCTTAAGGATTGACTTTTCCTCTTGATCATTTAGTCTGCGCTTGAGATTCTGGATACTATTGAGAATAATCCAGAAAAAGAGAGCCATACCTATCCCAAGCTCAATCCAGAAACCCAGCCATGTATAAGCATCATATGCCACTGCACTGGCAAAGTACAGTCCTGATATGAAAGCGCAAATGGACATGGCAAAGTAGAAGGGAAAGTAGGTCCAAAGCTGGCTAGTCAAACGTTTTTTGGGCCAAAAAACAAGCACCATCCTAGATAGGATATCACATATACCGTCAGATTAAAGGGCTTTAGAAAGCTACTCATGTTATGAATCAGCAGTCCTGCTTCCAGAGAAATGATATGAACATCGCTATCTACACTGATAAACTCTGGTATCCCGATTAATACGCCATAGATCAGAATCCCTGAAAAGCAAAATCCAAGAATAATCACTGTAAAGAGGCGGTTGATGATGCCATATGAATGGGGTTGGGCATACCTGCTGTGAGGGCAAAATCCCCCTGGGTCACAATTCGCTTACTTCTTTCAAAGTCGGCACCGAAAATACGGATGTCTTTCATTTTTCATCTCCAAATTTCATCTGGCAAAATGCCGTATATTCTTGAGAATCTTCCATTTGAGGAGGTCATCACATAGCAACTATCGCAACAGCCACTCCTTGCTTCGTTAAAGATACAGCACTCACTTTCTGGGATTTGACTGTTCCCTAACACCTAGTTACACGTTTCGTTCTCCGGTTCTTTCTTGAACAAGATTTTCCCTTGGCTGTAGAGCTTCATAATCTTTACAAAACGAACGGGATTGTTTTGGTTGTACAACAAAAAGAGCACGAAAAACATTATACCTGCTCCCCAAAAATCATAGCCGCGTTCGATCGGTTGCCCAAATTTTTGAGTACAGTCGTAAAAAACATACAAAAGATAGATAACAAAGGCAAGTATGATGTAACGAGTGATTCGATAGATCGTAGCAGATGCCTCAGCTGGATCAAAGTGTTCGTCCCTCACCATCAAATTATGTGACACTGCGTAGTAAAAGACCTTCTCCGTTGTTGGCTGAGCCTTGCGCACATTTTTATAAAGTCCTCGCTCAAGAATAGCGGTAAACAATAGAAACTCAGCCAGCCACAATAGTAACACATAGCTCAAACTGGTCCAATTATAGACACCAATATCCAAGGCTGAAAGGAGGCCATAGAGACCAGGTCCACCTGCCATCAGAAATATAACCATTTCAGGAATGTAAGCATTGGTCTTATAAGCACCTTCCGTATTGAGTAAAACACTCTTTGGAGCAGCCAAGGCCTCCCCAGTCTTTTGGTCATAGTAAACCGCCTGACCATCGCATTCTCCGATAAAAACCCGACGACGTCTCAGAAAAAACATACTCTGCCTCTTTCTATCTCACTCTTTTAAAAACGGATCCTAATCCTTCTGAACTTCCTTGATGACAAATTCTTCATCCGTCCCCATACTCACTTCCAGATAGACATCTGGATTGTCATCCGCTCGGCAGATGAGACTCAGTTTTCTAGCATAAAAGCGATCCAGGATATCAAATATTCTGGGTAAATTGTTTTGATTATAAAGAACAAATGTTAATCCTAATAAAAGTCCTGTTAAGACAATCTTGACAATCTCTCCTCCGATGGGAGTGCCCAACCTCTCTTGGTAATTCCAAATAAAATTATAGGCATAGAAAAATCCAACCAAGGGAACCAGAGAAAGCAATGCTCTTATCCAGCGAGTAGCGTTGCGACTATCTTTTTCACTCATCTTTGCCTCAGCTTCCTTTGTTTCCTCAGACTTTTCCATAAGCCCCAGACAAATAGTTTGAGTAGTCACCTGAGCTCTGTTGACATTTCTATACAAGGCGCGTTCAACAAGGATAGTGATGAAAGCAAACTGCCCTAACCAAATGAGAAGAACACTCCAGAAGGTAGACATGGTATAGGTTCCTTGTATAAACAAGCGGAAGAAGGAAATCAACCCACTACCACTTGATAAGAAGAGAACTACCAATAGGGGGATATGGCGATTCATCCTACTAGATTTTTCTGTATCCAAGAGCTTGCTCTTTGGTGCCTCCAAAAGTTCGTGGGTTTTGCGATCATAATAAATCGCCTTGTCATAGTATTGGTTAAAAAATATCCGACGTCTTCCTAAAAACATCTCTTCCTCTTTCTAGTTCTTTACAGGAAAAGGCGCCCATTTCTGACCTTTCCCTTTTGAGTTTTATTAAAACAGTCTCTCATCCCATAGATAAACTGTCCTACTAGTATACCATAAACCCTATGGACTAGCGTTTGATAAACCACAAAAGACCACCTCGAGGGGCCGTTTATCAGTTCAAACAAAAAATCCACGAGCCGATAATACTCGTGGACTTTTCCTAGTGAAGCGTTTAGGTAAGCGCCATAGCGATTACCTATTATTAGATTACGACACTGAGTTTTACGACGTAAAGTTTTACGAATCGATAATATTCGTAAAACTTTACTAGTGGAGCGCCTAGCCAAGTTCCATAGAAACTTGGCGTTAGTTACTTAGATTGTTACACAATCAAGTAACTTTGGCGATTTACATCTTCTCTTCCAACTCTACGTCTGGATACTTGTCCGCAAACCAGCGGAGGGCAAAGTCATTTTCAAAAAGGAAGACTGGCTGGTCGAAACGGTCCTTGGCCAAGATATTGCGGCTTGAGGACATGCGCTCGTCCAAGTCCTCAGGCTTGATCCAACGAACGGTCTTTTTACCCATTGGGCTCATGACCACTTCTGCATTGTACTCGCCTTCCATGCGGTGCTTAAAGACTTCAAATTGGAGTTGTCCGACAGCCCCTAGCATGTACTCGCCTGTTTGGTAATTCTTATAAAGCTGAATGGCTCCCTCTTGCACCAATTGCTCAATCCCCTTATGGAAGGATTTTTGTTTCATGACGTTCTTAGCAGAAACTTTCATGAAAATTTCAGGGGTAAAGGTTGGCAGTGGTTCAAACTCAAACTTGTTTTTTCCAACCGTCAAAGTGTCTCCAACCTGATAAGTACCGGTATCGTAAACCCCGATGATATCTCCTGCCACGGCATTGGTCACATTCTCACGACTTTCCGCCATAAACTGGGTGACATTAGACAGTTTAGCCCCTTTACCAGTACGAGGTAGATTGACACTCATACCACGCTCAAATTCACCCGATACGATACGAACAAAGGCGATACGGTCACGGTGACGAGGTCCATGTTGGCTTGGATTTTAAAGACAAATCCTGAGAAATCCTTGTCATAAGGATCCACAATTTCGCCATCTGTTTTCTTGTGTCCATGTGGTTCTGGAGCAAACTTAAGGAAGGTCTCAAGGAAGGTCTGCACCCCAAAGTTAGTGAGAGCTGAACCGAAGAAGACCGGAGTCAGTTCTCCTGCAAGAATAGCTTCTTCTGAAAACTCATTCCCTGCTTCTTGCAACAGTTCGATGTCGTCCTTAACCTGAGCGTAGAAAGGATTGCTTCCAAAGAGCTTATCCCCTTCTTCCAGACTGGCAAAACGTTCATCCCCTTTATAAAGTTCCAAACGTTGGTTATAGAGGTCATACAATCCTTCAAAGGCTTTCCCCATCCCGATTGGCCAGTTCATAGGATAGCTCGCAATGCCAAGGACTTCTTCTAGTTCTTGCAAGAGGTCCAGTGGCTCACGACCATCACGGTCTAGCTTGTTCATAAAAGTAAAGACTGGGATGCCACGGTGCTTCACAACCTCAAACAATTTCTTGGTTTGGGCCTCGATACCCTTGGCAGAGTCCACGACCATGACCGCAGCATCCACCGCCATCAAGGTCCGATAGGTATCTTCTGAGAAGTCCTCGTGCCCTGGTGTGTCGAGGATATTGACGCGCTTGCCATCGTAGTCAAACTGCATAACAGATGACGTGACCGAAATCCCACGTTGTTTCTCGATATCCATCCAGTCAGACTTGGCAAAAGTCCCTGTTTTCTTTCCTTTAACCGTACCAGCCTCACGAATCTCGCCCCCAAAATAGAGTAATTGCTCTGTAATGGTTGTCTTACCCGCGTCCGGGTGGGAGATGATGGCAAAGGTACGGCGTTTCTTGATTTCTTCTTGAATAGTCATAAGTTCTCTTTCTTTGATTTCTATTTTTAGTTGTTTCAGTTGCTAAGAATGATGTTTACATTGGATTGTACTATTCCTTTCAACTCTCCATTATAGCGGATTTTGGGGAGTTTTTCAATTGCTCATCTGATGAAAAGGCAAGCTAGAGCACAGATTGCACCTGATTTCTCTTTTTCCACCGTTTCTTAAACAAGATATCAAAAAGAACCAGAGCCAGTGAAAGGATGACCGACACAAGGAGGTACTTTATCCATAGAGGAGCATTCGAGATAAACGGGGTATCTCTTAAGAGACCATAATTTCCACCCGTTACCTGATTAACCCCAACTAAAAAGAGGTTGAGAATAAAGGTATAGGCTACAATCATATACTTCTTAAGCAAGGTCTTGTCATAGTGATTCATCAAGTAAATCAAGGAATTCACTAGAAGGCATAGTGCCCAATCAAAAATGAAAAACTGGTGATATGGGGGAAATCATAGGGGTCAAAAACCGGGTAAACCAAGGCAAAGACCGCTCCACTTGCTCCTAAGAGGGCAAAATATTGCTTGCTCCGCCATTTATCTGGCAAGAAAACCACCGCAAACATAGCCAAACGGCAATGGTAAAATGGAAGGCTATTAGAAAATGGAATTCCAAAACCAACATACCAGCTATATAGGGCTAGCAACTGGAGGATCTGAATCCCCTTAAACAAGCGGACAAATTTCGAATTTTTGTGATAAACAAGTGCTCCATAAATACAAAGCACTAATAGGATCATCATAATCCATACCAAAAGAGGGAAATGGGAGGAGGAACCGTTTGAGATCTGGTGATAAATTGATGGAACATATTTCTATCCTAACTCTTATTTTTTCTATTCTCTAGTTTAACCATTATAGCGAATTAAAAGCGATTTTTCAATTTCTATTTCTTTTCAGTTTGGCTCCCTTATTTATAGGAAATTATGGTAAAATAGAACAGACTAAAAATCATCATTTCACGAAAGGATGCAAGATGAAAATTACGCAAGAAGAGGTAACACACGTTGCCAATCTTTCAAAATTAAAATTCTCTGAAGAAGAAACTGCTGCCTTTGCGACAACCTTGTCTAAAATTGTTGACATGGTTGAATTGCTGGGCGAAGTCGACACAACTGGTGTCGCACCTACTACAACCATGGCTGACCGCAAGACCGTACTCCGCCCTGATGTGGCCGAAGAAGGAACAGACCGTGACCGCTTGTTTAAAAACGTACCTGAAAAAGAAAACTACTATATCAAGGTACCAGCTATCCTAGATGATGGAGGAGATGCCTAATGACTTTTAATAACAAAACTATTGAAGACTTGCACAATCTCCTTGTCTCTAAGGAAATTTCTGCAACTGAATTGACACAAGCCACGCTTGAAGATATCAAGTCTCGCGAGGCAGCTATCAACGCTTTTGTCACTATCGCTGAAGAGCAGGCTCTTGCTCAAGCTAAAACTATTGATGAAACTGGAATCGATGCGGACAATGTTCTTTCAGGGATTCCACTTGCTGTTAAGGATAATATCTCTACTGACGGTATCCTTACAACTGCAGCCTCAAAAATGCTTTACAACTACGAGCCAATCTTTGATGCGACAGCCGTTGCCAATGCAAAAGCTAAGGGTATGATTGTCGTCGGAAAGACCAACATGGACGAATTTGCCATGGGTGGATCCGGTGAAACTTCTCACTACGGTGCGACTAAAAATGCTTGGGACCAGACCAAGGTTCCTGGTGGTTCATCAAGTGGTTCTGCCGCAGCCGTAGCCTCAGGACAAGTCCGCTTGTCACTTGGTTCTGATACCGGTGGTTCCATCCGCCAACCTGCTGCCTTCAACGGGATCGTTGGTCTCAAACCAACCTACGGAACAGTTTCACGTTTCGGCCTCATTGCCTTCGGTAGCTCGTTAGACCAGATTGGCCCTTTCGCTCCAACCGTTAAGGAAAATGCTCTCTTGCTTAATGCTATTGCCAGCGAAGATGCTAAAGACTCTACTTCTGCTCCTGTCCGCATCGCTGACTTTACTTCAAAAATCGGCCAAGACATCAAGGGAATGAAAATTGCTTTGCCTAAGGAATACCTTGGTGAAGGGATTGACCCAGAGGTTAAGGAAACCATTCTTAACGCAGCCAAACACTTTGAAAAACTTGGTGCTATCGTCGAAGAAGTCAGCCTTCCTCACTCAAAATACGGTGTTGCCGTTTACTACATTATCGCTTCATCAGAAGCATCCTCAAACTTACAACGTTTTGACGGTATTCGTTACGGCTACCGCGCAGAGGATGCAAGCAACCTTGATGAAATCTATGTAAACAGCCGTAGCCAAGGTTTCGGTGAAGAAGTGAAACGCCGTATCATGCTAGGTACTTTCAGCCTTTCATCAGGTTACTATGATGCCTACTATAAGAAAGCTGGTCAGGTCCGTACCCTCATCATCCAAGATTTCGAAAACGTCTTTGCGGATTACGATTTAATCCTAGGACCAACTGCTCCAAGCGTTGCCTATGATTTGGACTCACTCAACCACGACCCAGTTGCCATGTACTTGGCTGACCTTTTGACCATCCCAGTCAACTTAGCTGGTCTTCCAGGAATTTCCATTCCTGCTGGATTTGCTCAAGGTCTACCAGTCGGACTCCAATTGATCGGTCCTAAATACTCTGAGGAAACCATTTACCAAGTTGCTGCTGCCTTTGAAGCAACAACAGACTACCACAAACAACAACCCGTGATTTTTGGAGGTGACAACTAATGAACTTTGAAACAGTCATTGGACTTGAAGTCCACGTAGAGCTCAACACCAATTCAAAAATCTTCTCACCTACTTCTGCCCACTTTGGAAATGACCAAAATGCCAACACCAACGTGATTGACTGGTCTTTCCCGGGAGTACTTCCGGTTCTCAATAAAGGGGTTGTCGATGCTGGTATCAAGGCTGCTCTTGCCCTCAACATGGACATCCACAAAAAGATGCACTTTGACCGCAAGAACTACTTCTATCCCGACAATCCCAAAGCCTACCAAATTTCTCAGTTTGATGAACCTATCGGTTATAACGGCTGGATTGAAGTGGAGCTAGAAGACGGTACGACCAAGAAAATCGGTATCGAGCGCGCTCACTTGGAAGAAGATGCTGGTAAAAACACCCACGGTACAGATGGCTACTCTTATGTTGACCTCAACCGCCAAGGGGTGCCCTTGATTGAAATCGTATCTGAAGCTGACATGCGCTCGCCAGAAGAAGCCTATGCTTATCTAACTGCCCTCAAGGAAGTCATCCAGTACGCTGGTATTTCTGACGTTAAGATGGAAGAAGGTTCCATGCGTGTGGATGCTAACATCTCCCTTCGCCCTTATGGTCAAGAGAAATTCGGTACCAAGACTGAGTTGAAAAACCTCAACTCCTTCTCAAATGTCCGCAAAGGTCTTGAATACGAAGTCCAACGCCAAGCTGAAATCCTTCGCTCAGGTGGTCAAATTCGCCAAGAAACTCGCCGTTACGATGAAGCTAACAAGGCAACTATCCTCATGCGTGTCAAAGAAGGTGCTGCAGACTACCGCTACTTCCCAGAACCTGACCTACCACTCTTTGAAATCTCAGATGAGTGGATTGAGGAAATGCGCACTGAATTGCCAGAGTTTCCAAAAGAACGCCGTGCGCGCTACGTATCTGATCTTGGCTTGTCAGACTACGATGCTAGCCAGTTGACTGCAAACAAAGTCACTTCTGACTTCTTTGAAAAAGCTGTTGCCCTCGGTGGCGATGCCAAACAAGTCTCTAACTGGCTCCAAGGTGAAGTCGCTCAGTTCTTGAACGCCGAAGGTAAAACACTGGAACAAATCGAATTAACACCAGAAAACTTGGTAGAAATGATTGCCATCATCGAAGACGGTACTATCTCTTCTAAGATTGCCAAGAAAGTCTTTGTCCACCTGGCTAAAAATGGCGGTGGCGCGCGTGAATACGTGGAAAAAGCAGGCTTGGTGCAAATCTCTGATCCAGATGTTCTGATTCCAATCATCCACCAAGTCTTTGCGGATAACGAAGCTGCCGTTGCCGACTTCAAGTCAGGCAAACGCAACGCAGACAAGGCCTTCACAGGATTCCTTATGAAAGCAACCAAAGGCCAAGCCAACCCACAAGTTGCCCTTAAACTCCTTGCACAGGAATTGGCGAAGTTGAAAGAAAGTGAGTAATTTACTCTTTATACACTTTTTTCTACTTTTAAGACGAGAATGAGACAAGGAGAATAAATGAACAAATTTTTACGATTGCTATTTGTCTTAGTCATCATCGCTATGTTAGGCGCTTCTATACTACAAATTTTCTTTCCATCGTACATGGGAAGCCACTCCGGGTACGGAATATCTGCTGGTTGGCAACGAGAAATTGGAATATGGAATTTAGCTGTATTGATTATTATTCTCGCTGTCAATATTAAATACGATTGGTTCTACCTACGAATCGCACTTCTTGCTCTCATTATTGGCGGAATTGGAATAGGAACAAATCACTTACTCAATTATATGGAGTATCACTCTCCTGTAAATGCTATCGGTGCTTTTGAAAATTACTTGCTAGTAATAGGATGGATTGTGGGATGGCTCATTGAGCGCCATTCCATAAAGAAGCTAAATGCTAGTAAATAACGCCTAGTATATCTTAGATTATTTTTAAAGGTTATTAAATAGTTTAATAATCATTCGAATTCAGAATTCTACCTTTTCAATCATATAGTTAGGAGACACATGAAAAAGTTTTATGCTCTTTTAATGACCTGTTTATTACTTGTTTTTCTATCCGTGCCTCAAATCGTTGATGCGGGTGTCGGACATTCCAGAAGTGGAGGGAGTAGCCGCAGTAGCTCCAGAAGTAGCAGCCGCTCAAGTGGAGGTGGAAGTCGTTCTGGTGGCTCATCCTACCACTACTACCGCTCTGGATATGGGTCATCTTCTGACAGTTCTGCTAGCTCTCCCTATCTAGGATTTATGTTCATATTAGTCGGAGGAATCATACTAGTTGTTATCGTCAAATCCTTGCAGAGTAAGTCTGGAGATTCGAGTTCAACCTACACTAGTAATGATTATCAGACGCTCCATCGTCGAGTTGAACACAACACACTGGCCATTAGCCGTGTGAAATACGGGGATCCGAACTTTGACGCGGAAGCCTTCACATCTTGGGTTAAGGAAGTCTACCTTAAATTGCAGATTGCCTGGACTGAGAAAAATTGGAACTCTGTCCGCGCTTTGGAAAGTACCAGTCTCTACTCCCAACACAGTGCCCAACTCGAAGACCATATTCGTGCTAAAACAACCAATGTTTTAGAGAAAGTTTGTATCGAAAATGTTCGCATCAAGGAGTTCATTGAAAATCCTGACGGAAACGACACCTTAGTGGTAATCCTGTCATCTACCTTGCGTGACTATGTCATTGACGATGAGACTCGCCGTGTCCTTGAAGGAGACCCTAAAAAAGATCTCTTCACCGTGTATCAATTGAACTTTATCCGTCAACACGGTAGCCAAACGCAAGCAGTCAATCCAGACGAAGTTGTGAGCGACCACTGTCCAAACTGTGGCGCCCCATTGAAAATCTCTGCAGTTAGCGAGTGCGACTACTGTGGTGCCAATCTCTCTCGCAGTCCAAACCAATGGGTACTCGATACCTATGATGTTGTGGATGAAGACGAGCTTTATAATTAGGAGGAATTATGGGATTTATACGTGCAGCCTTATCAGCAGGCTTAAATAGTTTTAACGATAGTAAATTCAAGGAAGCCATTGTCCTTCCAGATAGTGTCTCTGGCGATGCTTTGGCCGTCAAGGGACAATTACTCACAAAAGACCCAGATGGACGTTCTCGTCACAGCAATCAAAATACTGGACTTTTGTCAGATGGCAGTGTGGTTATCGTTCCCCAGGGTTATACCGCTGTTTTGGTAAACAATGGTACCTTCCTTGGTGAAGTCCTCGAAGCTGGTAGCCACGAATGGCAAGCTGGTGATAACGCCTGGCTCCTTGAAAAAGGTGGTTTAAAAGGCACTTGGGAAAACTTTAAAAACCGTTTCTCTTTTGGTGGACAAGTCATCACCCAACAGGAAATTATCTTTATTCGCATGCAACCTATTGCAGGTAATAAGTTCGGCACACAAAATGCGGTCGAATACTTCAGCGAACGTTACCAACAACTGCTCAACATCCGTTTCTATGGCTTGTTTGATGTAAAAATAGCAGACCCAGTCCTCTTCTACGTGAGTTCTGTTAGCCGTCAAATTACTGACGGACAGCCATTTACTCTCCAAGATGTAGCTCAAGGAACGCTCCGTCAAAATATCGCACCAAAAATCGCGATTGCCATTGCCAAATATACCAACGAAAACAAGGTTGATATCTATAGCCTCAATGCTAATCAAGATACCTTTAACGAACTCGCTAAACAAGAGGTCAACAAGGTTTGGACAGGTCTCTATGGGATTGAAGCAACTAATATCTTGCTTGAAGACCTCAGCTACGACCAAGAAAGTCTTGATATCGTTCGCAAGCTTGATAGTGAGCTCGTGGCAATGAAGTACAACACGATTGAAATCGAAGAACGCCGTGCTCGCAACGAAGCGCTTATTGCTGCTGCTGCCAACGAAGGGAATGGCAATGGATGAACATGTTTATGGGTATGAATCTTGGCCAGACTCTCGGTGGTCAACTAAGCCAACAAGTTCAAAATCAAGCACCGGCTCAAAACACTGAGCAAACTGCCAGCAAGAATTTTTACATCGAAGTCGATGGAAAATACGTCCTCGTTACTAAAGACGAAGATGGAAATATCGTACCAGTCAACTAATTAAGCACCTTCTGACATTTGAGTAATGTTGTCTTTTATGGTACAATAAAGAGTAAATTATTTATTAAAGAGGTAAAAACATGATTGAAGCAAGTAAATTAAAGGCTGGTATGACCTTTGAAACAGCTGACGGAAAATTGATCCGCGTTTTGGAAGCTAGCCACCACAAACCAGGTAAAGGAAACACAATCATGCGTATGAAATTGCGTGATGTCCGTACTGGTTCTACATTTGACACAAGCTACCGTCCAGAGGAAAAATTTGAACAAGCTATCATCGAGACTGTCCCAGCTCAATACTTGTACAAAATGGATGACACAGCCTACTTCATGAATACAGAAACTTACGACCAATACGAAATCCCTGTAGTCAATGTTGAAAACGAGTTGCTTTACATCCTTGAAAACTCAGAAGTGAAGATCCAATTCTACGGAACTGAAGTGATTGGTGTCACCGTTCCTACTACTGTCGAATTGACAGTTGCAGAAACTCAACCATCTATCAAAGGTGCTACTGTTACAGGTTCTGGTAAACCAGCAACGATGGAAACTGGACTTGTCGTAAACGTTCCAGACTTCATCGAAGCAGGACAAAAACTCGTTATCAACACTGCAGAAGGAACTTACGTTTCTCGTGCCTAATCTCTAGAAAGAGGTCATTCTATGGGAATTGAAGAACAACTTGGCGAAATCGTTATCGCCCCACGTGTACTTGAAAAAATCATTGCTATTGCTACTGCAAAAGTAGAGGGTGTACACTCTTTTTCAAACAAATCAGTGTCTGACACCCTTTCAAAACTTTCTCTTGGCCGTGGTGTTTATCTTAAAAACGTGGACGAAGAGCTCACAGCAGATATCTATCTCTACCTTGAGTACGGAGTAAAAGTTCCTAAGGTAGCTGTTGCGATCCAGAAAGCTGTCAAAGATGCAGTCCGCAATATGGCTGATGTAGAACTCGCTGCCATCAATATTCACGTTGCAGGTATCGTTCCAGATAAAACACCAAAACCAGAATTGAAAGATCTATTTGACGAGGACTTCCTCAATGACTAGTCCACTATTAGAATCTAGACGCCAACTCCGTAAATGCGCTTTTCAAGCTCTCATGAGTCTTGAATTCGGTACGGATGTCGAAACTGCTTGTCGTTTCGCCTATACTCATGATCGTGAAGATACGGATGTGCAACTTCCAGCCTTTTTGACAGAGATAGTTTCTGGTGTTCAGGCTAAAAAGGAAGAACTAGACAAGCAAATCACACAGCATTTAAAAGCAGGTTGGACCATCGAGCGTTTAACACTCGTGGAGAGAAACCTCCTTCGCTTGGGAGTCTTTGAAATCACTTCATTTGACACTCCACAGTTGGTTGCTGTTAACGAAGCTATCGAGCTTGCAAAGGACTTCTCAGATCAAAAATCTGCCCGTTTTATCAACGGACTGCTCAGCCAGTTTGTAACAGAAGAACAGTAAATAGAAAAAAGTGTTTGATAATTGTCAAACACTTTTTTCTTTGTCTCCACTATCTAAAAAAGTGGTAATAGACATAATTATAAACAAAAATCCAGATGGGTTTTGCATAAATGAGAAAGTTGAAAAAACTATGGCACAGGATGGTAATTTTTAAGTTCCTTGTCCAACGGTAGACAAGGGCATAGAAGAGACCGCCTAAACTATAAATAATCAAACTGATAGGATCTCGGTGAGTTAGGATCAAATGACTAAGTCCAAATATAAGAGCAGATAGGATAACATCCAGATAGTACTTGGACTGGGGGAAAAAGGTATTCATAAAGTACCCTCTATGAATCAGTTCCTCTAATATAGGTGCGACGACTACTGTTAAACTAAAACTGAGAACAGTTGATAGAAAAGTTGGTTGCCCATTGGAGTATAGAATCGAAAGAAGGTCTTGAAAGATATACTTGTTATCAATTAGGTGATGAAACTGTAACTGAAAAGCATCCACCAATTGACGATCAAAATAAGTAGCCACTAGACCAACTACAAGGTAAAAGAATCTTGACTTCTTTGAACCCTTTTTTTCAAAAATATAGATCATCTCTTTCTTTTTGAGCCAGTAGATAAATAATAGCAAAAGAGCTATTACTTCAACTGTTAAAAAGATAGAATAACCATCTATCCCCCATCCTAAAAACTTAGTTAGATGCATAATTCCTAACTCTGGTAGATAAACCGATAGAAATACCAGTGATGTATAGACTCCCAAATGCCCTAGTTTTTTCATACTTACCCCTTTAATTTATCAATAGCCAATACCATAAGCACGTCTAGTCGCATGATTCAGTATTGTACTCCATTCTGTCGCTAAACTATATGCATATGGCGAATCCCAATGTCTATCGTCAACTAACCAAATCATACCACCACCTGAAACTTGCTCTAAGTCCTCAGATGAAAGAACTGTAAATGTTTCTGTACCTGTCCTATCAAGTAGCTCCTTAAAATAAATTTTTGTCAGCTTACATCTACAGTATATATCTTTTTTATCTATTTTATAGTCCATCTCCTCAACTGTCAATTTTTCATCCTAAATGGTAGCTCTACTCATTGAGAAATAAGAAATTGATAAAAGAGATTTCTCTATCTTCCCATTAAATTAGAAAAAGTGTTTGACAAATATCAAACACTTTTTTTCTTTACTTCCTAACTTCTTACTATCTAAAAATCAAATAATAGATATAAAATAAGAGCGACGGAGCATAGGGAATCGCATTATAGAAACTATGACAAACAATGGTAAATCGAAGACTACCCGTAACTCGATAAGCAACTGCAAATAGAAGACCAAGAATACTATAAATGATGAGACTGATGGGATCACGATGAGATAGAACCAAGTGACTGAGCCCAAAGATGAAAGAAGACAAGATCACATCCAAATAAAACTCCGATTTCGGAAAGAAGGTATTCATAAAATAACCTCTATAGATTGTCTCCTCAACAACAGGTACAATCGAAATGTTAAAGATTAAAAATATAAGACTTGATAGAGTCGTTTCTCTCCCGTTTAAGTAAAGTTCTGAAAGAAGGTCTTGGAAAATAAAGCTATGGTCAATCAATCGAATATTCTGCATTCTAAATCCATTTAAAAAAGAATAGATAAGAAAGCAAGCCACTAAGAAAGCGAGATAAGACCAACGCCAACCCTTTTTCTCGAATATAAAGAGCATCTTCTTCTTTTTCAACCACAAAACGAATAAAAAGAAAATAAGTAACACTTCTCCAACTAGGAAGATTATATAGCTGTCCATTCCTAAACCAAAGGTCCTAGCTAGAGTTATAGCCCCTAATGGCGTTAAATAAATGTACAGGAACATTAAAATCATACAGATTCCTAAATGTATTGTCTTTTTCATTCTTTCTCTCTCCTAATGGTAAACTCTCTATTAGGCGTATATAGAGGATAGACTATTGATATGTTTTTCTTATTTATCTAGAGTATTGATGTTTATCCATGCTCTATTATCAAAATAGCTAGAACAATTTGTTCTAGCTTTTAAATTTTCTTAGTATTTTCTAAAACGTTTGTAACGTTCTTCAATAAGTTGGTCGAGTGGTAGTTCTTGCAACCTATCTAGTTCTGCACGCAATTCATTTTTAACACGAGTTTGCAGTTCCTTACTGGAAAGACCTGCTTCTGAGATTACCTTGTCCACGATTCCCATTTCTAGGAGTTCATGTGAAGTGATTTTCATCAACTCCGCTGCTTCCATAGCACGACTTCCATCCTTCCAAAGGATAGAGGCAAATCCTTCCGGACTAAGTACTGCGTAGATTGAGTTTTCTAACATCCAGACACGGTTAGCTACGGCTAGAGCTAGAGCACCACCAGATCCTCCTTCACCGATAATAATCGCGATGATTGGAACCTTGAGGTCACTCATTTCCATCAGGTTTCGGGCGATTGCTTCACCTTGTCCACGTTCCTCGGCTCCAACACCTGGGTAAGCACCCGCCGTATTGATAAAGGTCACAACTGGACGACCAAATTTTTCTGCCTGTTTCATCAAGCGAAGAGCCTTACGATAGCCTTCTGGATGAGGTTGCCCGAAATTTCGTTTGATGTTATCATGAAGACTTTTTCCCTTTTGGATACCAAGGACAGTTACTGCCTGTTCACCTAACCAGCCAATCCCACCAATGACCGCACCATCATCACGAAAAGAGCGATCTCCATGTAATTCGATAAACTCGTCAAAAATTCCATTGGCAAAATCAAGTGCGGTCAAACGACTCTGCTCGCGTGCCTCTCTGACTATTTTTGCAATATTCATCCGCGACTTCCTCCATGCAATCTCACTAATTTAGCAATTGTTTCTGGTAGTTCTCTCCGTTTGACAATTGCATCAACAAATCCATGTTCCAGCAAAAATTCTGCCTTTTGGAAGTCATCCGGCAAGGTCTCTCGAACTGTATTTTCGATAACACGACGCCCAGCAAAACCAACCAAACTCTGTGGCTCCGCTAGGATGATATCACCTTCCATAGCAAAAGAAGCGGTCACCCCACCGGTTGTCGGATCGGTTAAAATAGTTAGGTAAAAAAGTCCGGCCTTGGAATGACGTTGAACTGCCGCAGAAATCTTAGCCATCTGCATCAAGCTCATGATTCCTTCTTGCATACGGGCTCCACCAGAAGCTGTGAAAAGTACGACTGGCAAGTTTTCTACCGTTGCATACTCAAACAAGCGCGTGATTTTTTCACCCACAACGGTTCCCATAGAAGCCATGATAAAGTTTGAATCCATGATCCCAAGGGCAACATTTTGTCCCTTGATGCTAGCTGTACCAGTCAGTACTGCTTCATCCAAACCTGTCTTTTCACGCATACTAGCCAGTTTTTTCTGGTAGCCAGGAAAGTTTAATGGATCTTGAGTTTCAATACCCGTAAACATCTCCACAAAGCTACCAGAATCAATCGTCAAATCCAAGCGTTCCTGAGCTGAAATACGGAAAGTATAGCTACAATGGGGACAAATTCGTTCGCTCCCAAGATCCTTTTGGTAAATGGTGTGTTTACAACCAGGACACTGGGAGAAGAGTTCATCCGGAACCTCAGGCTTGGCTTGTGGTTTCTGCCTTACGGAACGGTTAGGATTGATCCGAATATACTTATCCTTTTTACTAAATAGAGCCATAACTCCCCCTTTTAGTTCTCATACTGTTTGAAAGTCTATTCTTTTTCTTGGTATTTTGGCAAGAAAGTTTCCATCAAGAAGGAAGTATCGTAATCACCAGCGATAACTCGGCGGTCTGAAATCAGATCCAACTGGAAGTCTGCATTGGTTTGCACTCCTTCAATATCAAGTTCATAAAGTGCCCGTTGCATCTTCATTAAGGCATCAAAACGATTCTCCCCATGAACAATGATTTTGGCAATCATACTATCATAGTAAGGAGGAATGGTATATCCTGGATAGACTGCAGAGTCTACACGCAAGCCAACTCCACCACTTGGTAGATAGAGATTGGTAATTTTACCTGGGCTTGGAGCAAAGTTAAATGCTGGATTTTCCGCATTGATCCGGCACTCGATAGCATGACCTCGTAGGACAATATCTTCTTGTTTGAAAGGTAAAGGTTGCCCGGCAGCAATGCGAATCTGTTCCTTGACGATATCAACACCTGAAACAAACTCTGTGACTGGGTGTTCAACTTGCACACGAGTATTCATTTCCATGAAGTAGAAATTACCACTCGCTTCATCGAGCAGAAATTCAATCGTCCCTGCATTTTCATAACCAACAGACTCCGCTGCACGAACGGCCGCAGAACCAATTTCATTACGAAGGGTTTTGCCAATCGCGATGGACGGGCTTTCTTCTAAGACCTTTTGGTTATTTCGTTGAAGAGAACAATCCCGTTCTCCTAGGTGGATGACGTGTCCCTCTTGGTCTGCAAGAATCTGAACTTCGATATGACGAGCTGGATAAATCACACGCTCAAGATACATTGCGCCATTTCCAAAATTGGCCTTGGCTTCACTGGATGCTGTCTCAAAGGCTGCGACCAAGTCTTCTGCCTTTTCAACCTTACGAATCCCTTTTCCACCACCACCTGCCGATGCCTTAAGCATGACTGGGTAGCCAATCTTTTCTGCAACTGCAAGGGCCTCTTCAGCCGTGTGAACTTCACCATCAGATCCTGGAATAACTGGAACCCCAGCCTTGATCATTTGCTCACGCGCATTGATCTTATCTCCCATGGTATCCATTACAGCGCCAGAAGGGCCAATAAACTTAATCCCCACTTCATCACACATCGTAGCAAACTTGGAGTTTTCGCTAAGAAAACCAAAACCTGGGTGGATGGCTTCTGCTTCTGTCAAGACCGCAGCAGACAAAATTGCATTGATATTGAGATAAGACTCTGTCGCCTTACCAGGTCCGATACAGATAGCTTCATCCGCTAGGAGTGTGTGAAGAGCTTCCTTATCAGCAGTTGAATAAACTGCTACGGTCGCAATGCCCAATTCACGCGCAGCTCGAATAATGCGAACCGCAATCTCACCACGGTTGGCAATCAAAATTTTACGAAACATGGAGAACCTCCTTAGTTTCCAATTGCAAAGGTAAGAGTACCACTCGCTGCAAGCTTACCATCTACTTCAGCCTTTGCCTCAACCACAGCAATCGTACCACGACGTTTTACAAAGGTAGCCGTCATGACTAATTGATCACCTGGTACAACTTGCTTCTTAAACTTAACCTTGTCCATGCCAGCGTAGAAGACCAGTTTCCCTTTATTTTCAGGTTTGGACAATTCCAAGACACCAGCAGTCTGAGCCAAGGCTTCCATGATAAGAACACCTGGCATAACTGGGTATTGAGGAAAATGACCATTGAAGAAAGGTTCGTTGATGGTCACATTTTTAATGGCAACAATGGTATCCTCGCTCACTTCCAAGACACGATCCACTAGGAGCATGGGGTAGCGATGGGGTAGAGCTTCTTTGATTCCTTGAATATCGATCATTTGATACGTACCAATCCTTTACCGAACTCAACCATTTCTTCATTTGAAACGAGAATTTCTGTCACCACACCATCCTTAGGTGCAGGGATTTCATTCATGACTTTCATGGCTTCGATGATCACCAAAGTCTGACCTTTTTTAACACTGTCTCCGACTGTGACAAAGGCAGGTTTATCTGGTCCAGCAGCCAAGTAAGCCACCCCTACAAGTGGACTCTCAACGACATCACCCTCTGGAGCAACCGTCGTTTCAGCTGGTGCTGGAGCTTCTTCCACTGCACTCTCTACTGGAGTTGAAGGGGCAGAAACTACTGGATTTGCAGCTACTGTAGTTGGCACTGGAGCAACTTGAGCTGGTGCTTCAGAAGCCATTCTTGCTTCATTCTTACTAAACTGCAATTCATCCGTTCCATTTTTATAAGAAAATTCTCTCAAACTTGATTGGTCAAATTGAGCCATCAATTCCTTGATCTCATTTAAATTCATAATTATTTATTCTCCCAACGTTTGAAAGCAAGAACCGCGTTGTGTCCACCAAAACCAAATGTATTTGAAATGGCATAAGGAATTTCTTGCTCCAAGCCTTGTCCATAAACGACATTTGCTTCGATATAGTCTGACAACTCGCTTGTACCAGCTGTCATTGGAACAAAGTTATGACGCATGGCTTCAATGGTAGCAATCGCTTCTACTGCTCCTGCAGCACCAAGCAGGTGTCCTGTAAAGGACTTGGTTGAAGATACTGGTACTTCTTTACCAAAAACAGCTACAATAGCACCACTTTCTCCTTTTTCATTAGCAGGAGTTGAAGTTCCGTGGGCATTGACGTAAGCCACTTGCTCTGGAGAAATTTCTGCTTCTTCCAAAGCCAACTTCATAGCCTTAATCGCACCTTGACCTTCTGGATGAGGTGAAGTCATATGGTAAGCATCACAGGTATTACCATAGCCAACTACTTCAGCCAAGATAGCTGCGCCACGTTTTTCAGCATGTTCAAGGCTTTCAAGAACCAACATCCCTGAACCTTCTCCCATCACAAAACCATTACGGTCTTTGTCAAATGGGATAGAAGCACGAGTTGGATCCTCTGTAGTTGATAGGGCAGTCAACGCTTGGAAACCAGCGATAGCAAAAGGAGTGATAGATGATTCTGATCCACCAACTAACATGACATCTTGGAAACCAAACTTGATAGAACGGAAGGCATCCCCAATGGCATCGTTTGATGAGGCACAGGCAGTATTGATTGATTTACAGATACCGTTTGCTCCGAAGCGCATGGCAACATTTCCTGAAGCCATATTTGGCAAGGCTTTTGGAAGTGTCATTGGTTTAACGCGTTTTGGACCTTTTTCATGAAGACGGATAACCTGATCTTCGATTTCTTTAATTCCTCCAATACCTGAAGCAACGATGACACCAAAACGATCTTTATCGATTGCTTCTACATCAAGATTTGCATTTGTCACCGCTTCTTGAGCCGCATACAATGCATACAAAGAATAGTTGTCAAAACGGTTGGTATCTTTTTTAACAAAGTATTTATCAAATGGGAAATCTTGGACTTCTGCTGCATTGTGAACAGCAAATTCGCTGTGGTCAAATTTAGTGATTTCTCCAATTCCAATTTTTCCAGTTTGCAAACTGTTCCAAAATTCTTCTGGAGTATTTCCGATAGGAGAGGTCAATCCGTAACCTGTTACTACAACTCGATTTAGTTTCATCTGTCTTACCTATATCTTTCCTTATTTTTTACATGCTAAGTCCGCCATCAACAGCGAGAACTTGTCCAGTCAAATAATCCTGTCCAGCCAGGAACACTGTAGCATCTGCGATATGTTCTGCTTGACCGAACTGTTTCATTGGGATTTGGGCCAATGTCGCTTCCTTGACTTTATCAGACAAAACGGCAGTCATATCTGACTCGATCATCCTGGTGCAAGAGCATTTACGCGAACATTACGATTGGCAACTTCACGTGCAACTGACTTGGTAAAACCAATCAAACCTGCTTTAGAAGCTGCATAGTTGGCTTGTCCGATATTTCCCATCAGACCAACCACACTGGACATATTGATAATCGCACCTTCACGCGCCTTAATCATCTGTTTCAAGACAGCTTGCGTCATGTTGAAGGCACCTGTCAAGTTGATCTTAATCACTTTTTCAAAGTCTTCCTCGGTCATCTTAAGCATGAGAGTATCCTGAGTAATCCCAGCATTGTTGACCAAGACATCAACAGAACCGAGTTCCGCAATCGCTTGATCTACCATACGCTTGGCATCTGCAAAGTCTGAAACATCACCTGAAATCGGTACTACTTTGACACCGTAGTTTGAAAACTCAGCCAGCAATTCTTCTGAGATTGCTCCTCGACTATTCAAGACTACATTAGCGCCTAGTTGAGCAAATTTGTGAGCAATGGCAAGTCCGATACCACGACTTGAACCTGTTACAAAGACATTTTTGTTTGTAAGTTGCATTCTATTTCTCCTGTTTCCTGTTGTATTTTGTGGGAGAAGGGATCATTAGTTTCCTAACAAAGCATCCAAGCTTGCTTGGTCTTCAACGTTAGCTAGCTGAGCTGTTTTATCGATTTTTTTGACAAAGCCTGATAGGACCTTACCCGGACCAATTTCAATAAAGTGGGTTACCCCAGCATCCTGCATCACAGCAATACTTTCATAAAAACGAACAGGTTCTTTGACCTGACGCGTCAAAAGCTCTTGGATTCGACCTTTTTCCATAACAGTAGCTTCCGTATTGCCGACTAGTGGACAAGTAAAGTCAGAGAAACTCACTCCTTCAAGAGCTCCAGCTAGTTGCTGACTGGCTGGCTCTAAAAGTGCTGTATGGAAAGGACCAGATACATTTAAAGGAATCAATCGTTTTGCTCCTGCTTCCTGCAAGAGTTCAACTGCGCGGTCAACTGCAGCCACCTCACCACCGATAACGATTTGGCTTGGGGTGTTGTAGTTAGCTGGAGTGACTATACCGACTTCAGAAGCAGTTTTACAAGCTTCCTCTATCACATCTACTGGAGTATTGAGGACGGCTACCATCTTCCCAGAGCCTGCGGGTGCTGCCTCTTCCATATAAGCTCCACGCTTAGCAACCAAGGCAACTGCCTCTTCAAAGTCCAAGGCTCCGCTAGCTACTAAAGCAGAATATTCCCCAAGAGACAATCCTGCTACCATATCCGGCTGATAACCCTTTTCTTTCAATAGTCGGTAGATAGAAACCGAAGTCGCTAAAATAGCTGGCTGCGTATAACGAGTCTGGTTTATCTTGGCTTCTTCCTTATCAATCAAGTCACGTAGGTCATAACCCAAAACCTGACTGGCTTGATCAATGGTTTCCTTGACGATAGGGTAGCGATCATAGAGATCACGCCCCATTCCTAGATACTGAGCACCTTGACCTGCAAATAGAAAGGCTGTTTTAGTCATTTCTTACAACTCCTGCCCAACGAGAGGCTTCTTCTTGAATTTTCTTGGCTGCACCATAGTATAGATCTTTTAGGATTTCTTCGACAGTTTCCTCTTTAGAAACCAAACCAGCGATCTGACCTGCCATGACGGATCCACCTTCTACATCTCCATGAACAACGGCTTTAGCAAGAGCACCAGCTCCCATTTGCTCAAAGATTTCTAAATCTGGATCTTCTTGTTTAAAGGCATCCTTTTCAGCCTGTTCAAAGTCACGTGTCAACTGATTTTTAATGGCGCGAACAGCATGTCCAAAATGTTGAGCTGAAATAGTCGTATCGATATCACGCGCTTTTAAGATTTTTTCCTTGTATTTTGGATGGGCGTTAGATTCCTTGGCTACTACAAAACGCGTACCAACTTGAACAGCCTCTGCACCAAGCATAAAGCCTGCAGCGACACCTTCACCGTCGGCAATTCCTCCAGCTGCGATAACCGGAATTGAAACGGCTGCAGCAACTTGGCGAACCAAGGTCATGGTTGTTAATTTACCAATATGTCCACCGGCTTCCATTCCCTCTGCAATAACTGCATCTGCACCAATTTTTTCCATGCGTTTTGCCAAAGCAACACTTGGAACAACAGGAATAACTGTAATTCCTGCATCATGGAAACGAGTCATGTATTTACTTGGATTTCCTGCACCAGTTGTAACCACCTTGACCCCCTCTTCAATCACGAGATCAACGATGTCTTCTACAAAAGGTGACAAGAGCATGATGTTAACACCAAAAGGTTTGTCCGTAAGTGATTTGATTTTATCGATATTAGCCTTTACGACCTCTTTAGGTGCATTCCCACCACCAATGATCCCTAGACCACCAGCTTTTGATACTGCACCAGCCAAGTCACCATCTGCAACCCAGGCCATTCCTCCTTGAAAAATAGGATAATCAATGTTCAATAATTCTGTAATACGTGTTTTCATAGTGCCTCCATCATTCTTTGCTTACGTAATAGTTCGATGAGTTTATCGTTTGAGTTTCAAACTATTACCTAAACAAGAGGGAGTGGGTTTCCCCTACTCCTTCTAGTAATATGTTAATTATTTTGTTTGCTCTTCAACGTAGGCAACCAAGTCACCAACTGTTTTCAAGTTATCTTCTGCTTCGATTTGGATATCGAAAGCATCTTCGATTTCAGAGATTACTTGGAACAAGTCCAATGAATCTGCATCCAAATCATCAAAAGTAGATTCAAGTGTTACTTCTGATGCGTCTTTCCCAAGTTCTTCAACGATAATTTCTTGTACTTTTTCAAATACTGCCATGATAGGACTCCTTTAAAATATAAAAAATTTATAACTATGTGTTTACCACATGATTACCTAGATTGTAAGAATGAGTGTGCCCCATGTCAAACCTCCACCGAAGCCTGATAGGAGAATCGTCTGGCTACCATCTAAACGAATCTTGCCATTCTCCACACACTCTGAGAGCAAAATCGGGATACTTGCTGCACTGGTATTTCCATACTCCATCATATTGGCAGGAAGCTTGTCTCGGTCTACGCCGATCTTCTTAGCCATCTTATCCAAAATGCGGATATTTGCCTGATGAAGCAAGAGATAATCCAATTCCGATGCTGCGATTGGACCATTTTCAATGGTTTCTTTTATCGATCTAGCAACATCACGATTTGCAAAATCAAAAACTGCTCGTCCATCCATCTTCAAAAAAGCAGGAACTGCTTCTTGATCCGAGAAAGGAGAAGCCAAAGCCGTTTGACCATAGGTCAAGCACTCGCTCCGAGAGCCATCCGTATAGAGACTCTCCACAAGGAAGTGTCGTGTTTCGCTCGCTTCCAAGAGAACCCCACCAGCACCATCCCCAAAGAGAACAGCTGTTGAACGATCTGACCAATCAACTGCCTTGGATAAGGTTTCAGCCCCGATAACAATCCCTTTTTTGAACTGTCCAGAACTTAAAAACTTTTCTGCAGTTGAGAGAGCGAATACAAAGCCACTGCAAGCTGCTGTCAGATCAAAGGCGAAAGCTCTGTGCGCTCCGATATTTGCCTGAACTCGAGCTGCTGTGGAAGGCATCATCGAGTCTGGGGTAATCGTCGCTAAAATGATAAAATCAATCTGATCCGCTGTTAAGCTCCCTTTAGCCAACAAGCTCTTAGCTACTTCTGTTGCCAAGTCACTTGTAGACTCTGTTTTTGAAATATGTCTCTGTTTAATTCCTGTTCGACTTGAAATCCACTCATCGCTTGTGTCCATGATTTGGGCTAAGTCATGATTAGTGACCACTTGCTCCGGAACATAATGAGCAACCTGGCTTACTTTTGCAAAAGCCATTATTTCAAATCCTCCAAAAATTGATAAAGATTGATTAATCCTCTACCCATAACTTCTATTTCCTCAGGACTCATGCCATCGATGATTTTTTCGACCATTGCCTTGTGAAAACGTCTATGAAGACGATGGACTAACCGACCTTTCTTGGTCAAATGCAGATAGACCACACGTCTATCCTGATCAGAACGAATACGCTCAATATAACCTTTTCTTTCCAGGTTATTCAAGCTAGTTGTAACCGTTCCAAGAGTTACCATCAGTTCCTTTGAAACCTTGCTTGGTGTTGCCTCCGGAAACTTTCCAATCACATCAATCGTGTGCATTTCTTTGATGGAGATGTCTTTGAATCGACTACCTCGTAAGCTAACCTCCTCGATCACAAGGACATTGTTGAAAATAGATGTTAGATAATCATTTACTTGTTGGTAGTCCAAATCGTTTCCCTCCTTCTAAAAAACTTTCACAATCAAAGCATTTGATAAAAGAAGTATATCAAACTTCAAAAAATTGTGCAAGTATTTTTTTACATTCCTGTAAATTTCGGTCTTCTTCTTTCAGAATGCGCTCGAACTCCTTCTTTAAAATCTTCAGTTAGAGATAACGATTCTTGTAGTTTCAATTCTAATTCAGCATAATTCTGCCAATCCTTAAATTGACTTTCCCAAACTAACTTTTTAATCGCTGCGTATGAGTTTGCTGAACCTCTTCTTAATTTTTTCAGAACTTGTTCTCTTGTTTTTTCTAATTTGTCAACTTCACAAACACGGTATACCACGCCCCATTCTAGCGCTTTTTCAGCAGTTAAGGCTTCACCTGTCATAGCAAGTTGTGCAGCCCGTGTTACCCCGATACTACGACTCAAGAGATGAATCCCACCAGCGTCTGGCGCCAATCCCACTCCGACAAAGGCTTGGATAAATTTTGCCTTGTCAGTCGCCAAACAGAAATCAACTGCTACTGCCATATTTGCTGCAGCACCAGCAACCGCTCCATCTACCTCCATCAAAACAGGTTTTGGAATTTGCTTGATTTTAAAAGAAATTGTATTGACTAATTCTGCAATCTTATTCAAAGAAGGGATATCATCTTCGTCTACTGCTCGTTTCATCTCAACCAAGTCTCCCCCAACTGAAAAAACCTTCCCATTCGCATTAATCAAGATGAACTGCACAGCTTGATCCTGCTCTGCTAGGGTCAAAGCTTCTAAAATTTCCTCACACATTGGGATATGGAAACCATTTGCCACTTCGGGACGATTCAAAGTGATGATAGCCAGATCATCTACGATCTGATATAAGATATGATTCATAGCTTCTCCTTTTCTTTTATAAGGCAATAAAATTGTTTTATCATCAAAGTATACCTTTTTTTGGATAAAGAGGCAAGGAAAAACTAAAGGAAAGTGTCTCAGCTGATTATTTTCCCATTCATTATGAATGTGAGAGAAATTTTACACACTTACTTTTAAACTGTTATTGCTTTTCAGAATAAGTTAGTGTTTTCTTCTATTATAATAGGAAGTTGTTTTCTTCATTGAAAAATGCCCCTCTTTCTGCTATAATCGTATAAAATACTTACTTGAGGAGTCCTTATGAAGGTTGTAAAATTTGGCGGAAGCTCGCTTGCCTCTGCTGGTCAGTTAGAAAAAGTTTTAAACATCGTTAAAAGTGATAAAGAACGCCGTTTTGTAGTCGTTTCTGCACCCGGCAAACGCAATGCTGAAGATACCAAGGTAACCGATGCCTTGATCAAATACTATCGTGACTATGTGGCTGGAAATGACATCAGTGCTAGCCAAAGTTGGATCATTGACCGTTATGCCGCTATGGTTAGTGAACTAGGGTTAAAACCTGCTGTTTTAGAAAAAATCTCTAAAAGTATTCGGGCCTTGGCAACTCTTCCTATAGAGGACAATGAATTTCTCTATGATACCTTCCTAGCGGCTGGAGAAAATAACAATGCCAAATTGATTGCAGCCTACTTTAACCAAAACGGTATCGATGCACGCTATGTTCACCCAAGAGAAGCTGGGATCGTTGTCACAAGTGAACCTGGAAACGCACGTATCATTCCATCTAGTTATGATAAGATTGAAGGCTTGGCTGATAGCAACGAAGTCCTTGTCATCCCTGGTTTCTTTGGTGTGACTAAGGAAAATCAAATCTGTACTTTTTCACGTGGAGGTTCAGATATCACAGGTTCTATCATTGCAGCAGGTGTTAAGGCTGATCTCTATGAGAACTTTACAGACGTAGATGGTATCTTTGCTGCCCATCCTGGTATTATCCACCAACCGCACTCCATTCCTGAATTAACCTACCGTGAAATGCGTGAGTTGGCATATGCTGGATTTTCAGTCCTTCATGATGAAGCCCTTCTTCCTGCCTACCGCGGAAAAATTCCTCTTGTTATCAAGAATACCAACAACCCTGATCACCCAGGAACACGCATTGTTTTAGAACACAGTAGTGATAAATTCCCAGTAGTAGGGATTGCGGGTGACTCAGGATTCGTCAGCATCAACATGTCTAAATACCTCATGAACCGCGAAGTCGGGTTTGGTCGCAAGGTTCTGCAAATCCTTGAGGACCTCAACATCGGTTGGGAACACATGCCTACAGGTATTGACGATCTTTCAATCATTCTCCGCTCCCGCGAATTGACTCCTATCAAAGAAGAAGAAATTCTACGTCAACTCGTTCAAAAGGCTGAAGTGGACCATGCTGAAATCGAACATGACCTTTCCATCATTATGATTGTTGGAGAAAAGATGAAGAGTCATATCGGGGTAACTGCTACTGCAACACGGGCTTTGTCTGAGAATAAAATCAACATCCAGATGATGTCCCAAGGTTCAAGTGAAGTTTCCATCATGTTTGTTGTCAATAAAGAGCAAGAGAAGGCCGCTATCAAGGCTCTCTATCATGCCTTTTTCGATGAAAGTAAGGAAGACTAATCATGGCCCAATCACTCAATCAAGTCATTGACCTCCAAACCACTGGGACATCTTACCTCTCTATCTCTGGAAAAGTTGGAAAATTTTTAGTTGGGGATCAAGCCTTAGAGTTTTATCCTGATGTCAATGTCGAACAATATATCCAAATCCCCTGGTCCAGCATTCAGCAAATCGGAGCCAACGTAAGTGGTCGCAAGATCAGCCGCCACTTTGAAGTCTTTACCGATCAAGGTAAATTCCTCTTTGCTTCAAAAGACTCTGGAGCTATCCTCAAAATCGCTCGGGAAAAATTAGGAAACGACAAGGTTGTGAAACTTCCGACTCTACTCCAGACCATTGGACAAAAACTTAAAAATCTATTTGCAAAAAAGTAGAAACTTTAGTATAATCATAGCAACGGATAAGTAAGTTATCTCCTTCTTTCAGAAAGTCTGCGGGTGCTGCGAGCAGATAGGAGGGATAGGTGAAATTCTACCGTTGTTCACAATTACATATATAATCAAGTGCACACCTGTGAAGTTGGATGGAACCGTGGCCCTGCCACTCCAACGCTTTGTCAGGTGTGCTTTTTTCATAAAGGAGTTCTTATGTTAGATATTAAACGTATTCGCACAGATTTTGATGCTGTCGCTGAGAAATTAGCTACACGTGGTGTAGATCCTGCTATCTTGAATGAGATGAAAGAAATCGATGCTAAACGTCGTGACATCTTGGTTAAGGTTGAAACGCTCAAAGCAGAACGCAACACTGTTTCTGCTGAGATTGCCCAAGCTAAGCGCAACAAGGAAAATGCCGATGACAAGATTGCTGCAATGCAAACCCTATCTGCTGAAGTCAAAGCCTTGGATGCTGAATTGGCGGACATCGATGCTAAATTGACAGAATTCACCACCACTCTTCCAAACATCCCTGCTGACAGCGTTCCTGTTGGGGCTGACGAAGATGACAATGTGGAAGTTCGCCGTTGGGGGACTCCACGTGAGTTTGACTTCGAGCCAAAAGCTCACTGGGATCTTGGTGAAGACCTTGGTATCCTTGACTGGGAACGTGGTGGAAAAGTAACAGGAGCTCGTTTCCTCTTCTATAAAGGACTTGGGGCTCGTTTGGAACGTGCTATCTACAACTTCATGTTGGATGAGCATGGTAAAGAAGGCTATACGGAAGTTATCACACCTTACATTGTTAACCATGACTCAATGTTTGGTACTGGTCAATATCCAAAATTCAAGGAAGACACTTTTGAATTGAAAGACACTAATTATGTCCTCATTCCTACAGCTGAAGTGCCTTTGACAAATTACTACCGTGATGAAATCCTTGATGGTAAAGATCTACCAATCTACTTTACCGCTATGAGTCCATCATTCCGTTCAGAAGCTGGTTCAGCTGGTCGTGATACACGTGGCTTGATTCGTTTGCACCAATTCCACAAGGTTGAAATGGTCAAATTTGCCAAACCAGAAGAATCTTACGAAGAATTGGAAAAAATGACAGCAAACGCCGAAAACATCCTTCAAAAACTCAATCTTCCGTACCGTGTCGTTGCCCTCTCTACTGGGGACATGGGCTTCTCAGCTGCTAAGACTTACGACTTGGAAGTTTGGATTCCAGCCCAAAATACCTATCGTGAAATCTCAAGCTGTTCAAATACAGAAGATTTCCAAGCCCGTCGTGCCCAAATCCGTTACCGCGATGAAGCAGATGGCAAGGTGAAACTCCTTCACACCTTGAACGGTTCTGGACTTGCGGTTGGACGTACAGTGGCTGCCATTCTTGAAAACTATCAAAATGAAGATGGTTCTGTAACTATTCCAGAAGCACTTCGTCCATATATGGGTGGAGTTGAAGTTATCAAACCATAAAAAAATAAGGCCTAGCTAGAAAATAGCTAGACCTTTTTTCGTAACCAAATCAGATAAGCACCCAAGACAAAGAATAAAATAGTGAGGCAAATAACGGTTTCAGCCAATACCAGATAATCCAGAAATGGAAGTTTCAAAATTCCCTGAGCCATCTTGAGCGAAGTAGCTGTGATAATGGTTGGGAAGGTGAGGGCTGAGAAGGCTGGTTGAAATCCTTGTTTTAAAATATTGGGTAGGCGAGTCAACACAAAGAAAAAGAAGGATTGAGATGCCAAAATCATGACAATCAAGAGCCAAGTCGATAGGCTTGCTCCTCCAACTCGAACTAGAGAAGCCAAGAGTAGGGAAAAGGGAGCACAGTAGATTCCTTCTTGTCCAAGCAAGGCTAGTGGGAGTGGAGATTTCTTTAAATCGCTATAAATAAGCGGATAGAGATAGAAGGTCAAGACAAAACCAAAACTCAAGGTTGCATAGGCAATCTCGATAATGCCTACCAGAGGATAGGTCAAGGCTGCTACTGCTATCCCCACATAGAGTACCGTCCAGCTTGGAGTCGCATTGACC
Source organism: Streptococcus sp. DBCMS (assembly GCA_000831085.1). Lineage (GTDB taxonomy): Bacteria > Bacillota > Bacilli > Lactobacillales > Streptococcaceae > Streptococcus. The sequence continues at coordinate 55,529 of JXRG01000004.1, read as the reverse complement.
CTCCGACCTGGACAGGCAAATTTGATGGTAAAAGTAGCAATCAACGCCAAATCCAAGAGAAATGAAAACCACCAGATCCCTTGTGCTAGCAAAGAAAGAGCAGGGAATACGCGAAAGACATAGGTCGATAAAATCATCCAGCCATGGGAAAAGTGGCCATCCCAGATAAAAGAGGGGGCTTGGTCAATTCTTTCTTGGTTTCTTCCCAATTAAAAAGATGAAGAATCAGAAAGAAAATCCACAACACTAGACCAATCAGACTTAATAAATGCGACAGAACTGGCCAAGTATCTGCAATCAAATTTCCTGCACCTGCTAAACCCAACAAACAACCAGAAAATACTAAGGGGAGCTTTTTCATCCGAGCCTCCAATAATCATGTTATTATTAGTATAGCATAAAAGCGCTTAAAATAGCATAGAAAAATGAAGACTGGATTGCTCAGTCTTCATTTTTTCTTTCTGATTCGAACTAGGCATAAGGTTGTAATTCTGGGTTAATAGGCGTATTGGCTAGGTTGTTGGCATAGTTGCAGAGGCTGGCAAGACTAACACCCAGAACCACGTCCAAGGCATTTTGTTGCGTGTAGCCAGCTTCCAAAAATTCAGCCAAGCTTCATCTCCTACACGCCCTTTGGTATTGATGACCGCCAAGGTAAACTTAGCTAGAGTATCTAGTTTTGGATCTGTCTCGATTGGAGTACGGTTGCGGAGTGCTTGTAGAAGATCATCATTCATCTGGATTTGTTTGATTGAAAAGGCTGTGTGACCTGCGACGCAGAAAGCACAACCATTGGTTACGGCAGCTGTGATTTGTACTACTTCGCGTTCCACTGGTGTCAGGCTGTTGCGACGGTTGATGGCTCCGACAGTTCGGTAGGCTTCAAGCGCGGTTGGGGCATTGGCCAAGAGACCGATTAGGTTGGGAATATAGCCATTGTTATCTTTTTGTACTGTTTCAAGAACTTCTTTTACTTCTGCTGGTGCTGATTCTACTGTGTGGATGGTAAATGTTGTCATAAGAAACCTCTTTTCATTTTATTGTCATTTAGTCTATCATAGAATTTTTCACTTGGATAATATATATTTTCAATCGCCTTGATAGGAAATGTTTATGAAATGAAAAAATCACACCAAAAGTGTGATTGGATTAGTGTTTAAAATACTTTTTAGTCTCAGCAATGACGACTGGCGACAAGACTAAGAGGGCAATCAAGTTAGGCAATGCCATCAAGGCATTGACGATATCTGCGATAATCCAAACCATATCCAACTCGATAAATCCTCCCAACAAGACCATGACTACAAAGACTACACGGTAAAGCCAGATAAAACGAACACCAAAGAGAAACTCAAAACAGCGTTCTCCGTAGTAGTTCCATCCGAGAATCGTCGTAAAGGCAAAGAGTACAAGGAAGATAGTCAAAAGAGCTGGTCCAAAGTGTGAAAAAACTGTTGAAAAGGCTGACTGGGTCAAGGCAACTCCATTCAAATCACCACTCCAAACCCCAGTTACCAAGATTGTTAAACCAGTCAACGTACAGATAATGAGGGTATCAATAAAGGTTCCTGTCATGGAAATCAAGCCTTGCTCGACTGGTTCATTTGTCTTAGCTGCAGCCGCCGCAATGGGAGCAGAACCAAGACCAGATTCGTTAGAAAAGACTCCTCGCGCCACACCATTCTGGATAGCCATCCGAATACTGGCACCTGCAAAACCACCTACCGCAGCCGCTGGACTAAAGGCTGAAGTAAAGATCAGTACAAGTGTGGCTGGGATTTTCTCGATATTAAAGAGAATAACTGTAAGAGTTCCTAAAATATAGACAATAGCCATAAAAGGAACCACTGCTGTCGAAACTTTTGATATGGATTTGAGGCCACCAAAGACGGCAATCCCTACAAAAACAGATAAAACGAGAGCTGTGATAGCTGGATTAATTTGAGCTGTATTTTGGATAGATTCTGTAATTGAATTGACTTGGGTAAAGGTACCAATCCCTAGAAGGGCTACCAATACACCCGCTAGGGCAAAGAAGATAGCAAGTGGACGCCACTTTTCTCCCATCCCCAAAAGGATGTAATGCATGGGTCCTCCAGCTACAGCTCCATTTGCATCCTTAGTACGGTATTTGATGGCCAGCAATCCTTCGGCATATTTGGTCGCCATCCCAAAGAAGGCCGCCATCCACATCCAAAAGAGGGCCCCTGGTCCTCCAACCTTAATGGCTGTCGCTACCCCGATGATATTTCCCGTACCAACTGTGGCTGCTAGAGCCGTACAGAGAGCAGCAAAGCTCGACACATCGCCGTGCCCCTTGTCCTTGGTAAAGATCAACTGAAAGGCCTTAGGGAGACGAGTAACCTGCAAAAGGCCCAGTCGGATGGTCAAATAGATACCCGTTCCGACCAATAAGATCAAGAGGGGAGGCCCCCAAGCAAAAGCATCAAGCGCTTTAAGCAATTCTAACATGTCCTTCTCCTATCTTTCAACCCCAAAAGAAAGAGTACATGCAAGATACATGTACTCTGGAATGCTTAGATAAATGCCAAAAAGCGGTCTATCCTAGCTCTGTCCTTTTACCTGAGAGTTTGAGCAGTTACCTGCCTTGCCCCTTCGGTGCCTTTACGGTCTCTCCAGAGTTCCGTCCATTTACAGTCATGGAAAACAAACCTTTCTCCACTTCTATTAAACTTCATTCGGTGTTGGTATTTTATTTTTTATTATTCTACAAGAAAAGTTAGCCCTTGTCAATATATTCTATGAAATTTTTTGACTTTTCACTTCTTTTTTCAGAAAGAGTGAATCCTTCTTCTCTCTATCCTTTAAAGGTTACAATGGTGGCGCCACTGCCTCCAGCATTTTGTGGAGCATAGCCGAAACTCTTGACATGCTTGTTTCTTTGCAGGTATTTGGTGACGCCCTCACGGATGACTCCCGTACCGATACCGTGGATGATGTCGACTTGCGCCATGTTATTGAGCAGGGCTTGGTCGATAAAGGCGTCCAGCTCATTCATGGCCTCTTCGTACCGTTTGCCACGAAGATCCAGTCTCGCTTGCGGACCACGATCAGAAGCACGTTTGACGACATTGACTTGTTTCTTCTTGACTGGGGCTTCTTGCTGGGCCTGAACAAGGTCAAATTCTTTCTCTTCCAAGGTCATCTTGATCAAGCCAACTTGGGCTTCCCAACGGCCGTCCTTAAGCTGATTGGTCAAGGTTCCACGTTGTCCATAACTGAGGACCACAATATCATCCCCCACCTTCGGAGCTCGTTTTTTCTTGGCCTTTTGAAGGACCTTGTTTTTAGACAAGTCGACTTTTTCAGGGGCTAGTTTTTTCAGTTTAGACTTGGCTTCAATGATTTCGTGGGGTTTGAGTTGAGACTTACTGTGGAGGTTCTTGAGAATCTGGTCACTCTCATTTAGAGCGAGTTCCACAATCTCGGCAGCTTGTTCACGCGCCTTGTTGAGCTCAGTTTCCTTTTCACGATTGAGTTCGTTATAGAGTTTTTTGAGTGCTCGGTTCATCTTGAGGTTTTCTTGCTCCACCTCACGGATATTGTCCAAGCGTTTGCGGCTTTCAAGCGTTTGCTCTTCCAATTGCTCAATGATACGGTTGACGTCATTATCTTGGTTGACCTGCTGGCTGGCATCTCCGACAATGACATCCGACAATCCTAGGCGTTTGGCAATTTCAAAGGCATTGCTTCGCCCTGGGACGCCCTGCATAAAGAGATAGGTCGGGCGAAGAGTCGCAGTATCAAACTCCATGCTGGCATTTTGCACAAAGGCTGTTTCAATACCATAAGCCTTGAGTTCTGGATAGTGGGTCGTCGCCATGGTCTTAACCTGACGTAAACGAAGATCCTCCAAAATAGCCATGGCAAGGGCTGCACCTTCCTGCGGATCGGTCCCTGCCCCAAGCTCATCTAGCAATAAAAGCGAGTGTTGGTTGACCTTGCTAAGAATATCTACGATATTGGTCATGTGGCTGGAGAAGGTAGACAAGCTTTGCTCGATAGACTGCTCATCTCCAATATCTGCGAAGATTTCTTCGAAAATACCGACACGGCTCCCCTTATCAGCTAAAATGGGCAAGCCTGACTGGGCCATGAGTTGAGTCAAGCCCAGAGTTTTGAGCATGATGGTCTTCCCACCAGTATTGGGACCTGTAATGACAATGGCCGTTAATTCCTTACCAAAGTGTACATCGTTTGCGACAGCATTTTTGACCAAAGGATGGCGAACATGAAGGAGTTGAATCTCTTGATTCTCTGAAAGTTGAGGAACAACTGCTTGTCTTTCTTGGATGAAACGCACCTTGGCACGAATCAGATCCAGATGGCCGATAATCCAAGCGTCATTAACAATCTCAGCAGCATGAGGACGAACCCGTTCCGATAGTTCTTGCAAGATGCGAATCATCTCATAACGCTCATCTGCTCGCAGACTAGCGATTTCTTCACTCAGTTTCACGACCTCACGTGGCTCGATATAGACTGTGTTTCCACTAGCAGAGATGTCATGAACAACACCTGCAATCTTATTGCGATAGGTGTTCTTGACTGGTAAGACTTGACGACCATTTCTGCTAGCAATTATCCCTTCGGTCAACATCTGCGCTTTTTGCTTGAGCAAGTCTTGCAAGACATCTCGAACTTGACTCTCGCTATCATGGATTTTCCGACGGATGCGTGCTAGCTCTTCACTGGCGAAATTTTCGATAAATCCTGCATCATTTAGGGCTTGAAGACTCCCTTGCAAGTGTGGAAAATCATGTAGTTTTTCAAACCATCTCGCCAACTGCTCCAAGCGTACGTTTTCGAGATTGGTATAAAAACCTTGCAACTCTCTGCTAGCCAGCAAGACCCGTTTGAGGAGCAGGAACTCCTCAATATTGAGGTCCGCTCCCATCTCCAGACGCTTGCAAACAGCTGATATCTCACGCGTCGCTAGAATGGAAAAGTGAGGTTGCTCCACAAATAGGGCTTGCATTTCCTCCATCTCTGTAAAGGCTTGTTTGATCTTATCTACCTTAGCAGTTGGAGCCAAACTTTTTAGCTCCTCTAAGCCTTGTTCTGTCAGGAGATGAGGTTCAAACAAGGCCTTGATTTTATTGAATTCTAAGGTTTCTAGTATTTTTGTATTCATATTCTTTCCTTGTATGCTGGTTTACAAGATTATAGTAACTAGAGGTTTTGACCTAGTCGTCCAATCTGTAAACAAAGGGCTAGGAAAAATCCCGCCCTTTTTATCCGATTAAATTTGTCACCCAAAGTTGTTTGATAAGACTTGTCGTAAAAGGGACGCTTTGGATGATGTTTTTGGCTACTATACTTTTTTCGAGTGAATTTTGAATGACTGCCAGAGGCACCGTTGCAAGAATGGTCAGAGCCATTTGCAAGACAAATAAGGTTACCAATAGCGACAATAGGCCTGCTCCGATACGAAACCATTTGACATCGAGCTTTTTAGTTGGAATCAAGTGTAGGAACAAACCGATAAAACGTCCGATACTGTAACAAATTCCGAAAACTAGAAGGTAGGCGAGACCCGCATAAAAGACCTTGTCTAGGTGAAACAGCTGGTCTGAAGGGAAGAAAAAGGTGCCCTGCCCTTCCTGAGGATTGGCATAAGGGACAAGCAAGTGGAAGTGTTCTCCCAGTGATTTATAAAACTGTCCCGCAACAAAGGCTGAAATTACTGCAAGGAGGAAATAATAAACTTGCAGCACCAAACCTCTACGATAGCCGATGTAAAAGCCCCAAGCAAGAACCAATAGGAGTAGGATTGAAATCATAGGGAATCCTCAATCTTGCTCTGTTCTTGTTTGACAGCAATCAACTTGTGGCGGAGTTCTAACAACTCTTGCTCCTTATCATCAAATTCAATTTCACGATTGAGCTGTGTAGACAGGCAATTGACCGCTAAAAGAAGCGCAATGGTCTCATCATCCGCCCCAGGCATTTGTTCTTTAATTGCTTGATATTTTTCAGTCGCAACCTTGGCAATTTCCTCCATAAAGAGATTGTCATGCTCGGTTGTCAAGGTTAATGTCTTTTTCCCGAATGTAAACTTATATCGATTTAGATTTGCCATAAAATTCACCTCACGATATTATACCAAATTTCGCTAACTTTGTCAGTTTTTACCAATTCTCCTGCTTTTGTGGTACAATAGAGACTATGGCAAGTATCACACTCACACCAAGTGAACAGGAAATTCAGAGCTTTTTAAGTCAGTATCAGAAGGCTCTTAGTCCTAGTAAAAATCCTTATATTCGCTATTTTTTGAAACTGCCTCAGGCAACGGTTTCTATCTATACTTCTGGAAAAGTTCTCCTCCAGGGCGAAATGGCGGAGCAATACGCTAGTTTCTTTGGTTATCAAGTTCAACAAGAAAACAGTGGACAAGATTTTCCTATGATTGGGACCGATGAGGTGGGAAACGGTTCCTACTTTGGTGGGTTGGCTGTCGTGGCTTCCTTCGTAACACCTGACCAGCACGACTTCTTGCGAAAACTCGGCGTGGGAGATTCTAAGACTCTGACAGACCAAAAGATTCGTCAAATTGCCCCTATTCTCAAGGAAAAAATCCAGCACCAAGCACTTCTCCTTTCACCGAGCAAGTACAACGAAGTTATCGGAGAGCGTTACAATGCTGTTTCTGTAAAGGTTGCCCTTCACAATCAGGCTATCTTTCTCCTGCTTCAAAAAGGGGTCCAGCCAGAGAAAATCGTGATTGATGCTTTTACAAGCCCTAAAAACTATGACAAGTACTTGGCGCAAGAAGCCAATCATTTTCCAAATAAGATCACTTTGGAAGAAAAAGCCGAGGGCAAATACCTGGCTGTTGCGGTTAGCTCCATCATCGCGCGTGATCTCTTTCTGGAAAATCTAGAAAATCTGGGACGAGAACTGGGCTATCAACTGCCAAGTGGCGCTGGAACTGCATCTGATAAGGTTGCTAGTAAAATCCTTCAGGCCTATGGCATGAAGGGGCTGAACTTCTGTGCCAAACTACATTTTAAAAACACTGAAAAAGCCAAAGCACTTCTAGAAAGGTAAATTATGAATTCGTTTAAAACATTTCTAAAAGAATGGGGAGTTTTCTTCCTGATTATCGCACTGGTCGGTCTTAGCCGTATCTTTCTTTGGAGCAATGTCCGTGTAGAAGGACACTCTATGGACCCTACCCTAGCCGACGGAGAAGTTCTCTTCGTTGTTAAACACCTCCCAATTGACCGCTTCGACATTGTGGTTGCGCATGAGGAAGAAGGAAATAAAGACATTGTCAAAAGGGTCATCGGTATGCCCGGAGATACCATCCGCTATGAAAATGACAAACTCTTTATCAACGATAAAGAAACGGATGAACCCTACCTAGCTGAATACCTCAACTTGTTCAAAACAGAAAAGTTGCAAAATACCTATACTGGCAAAGGATTTGAAGGCAATAAGGGAGTCTACTTTAGAGAACTTGCTCAAAAAGCACAAGCCTTTACGGTCGATGTCAATTCCAACACTAGCTTCAGCTTTACTGTCCCTCAAGGCGAGTACCTTCTCCTTGGTGACGATCGTCTCGTCTCTAGCGACAGCCGCCATGTTGGTACCTTCAAGGCTAGCGAAATCAAAGGCGAAGCAAAATTCCGTTTCTGGCCACTTAACCGTATCGGAACATTTTAAGATAAGGAAGAGGCCGAGAATGCTAAGTCTCAGTCTCTTTTTCTATTGTGAGAAAAAACTTTTAGTCATCTAGTTTTTTCAAAGTTGCTAAGAGACCAATTCTCATAAACTCATGTAAAGGAAACCTATGGAAGTTTATTTTTCAGGCACTATTGAACGCATTATTTTTGAAAATGTCAGTAATTTCTATCGCATCCTCCTCCTAGATATCGAAGATACCAATGCGGAGGACTTTGACGATTTTGAAATCATCGTTACAGGAACCATGGCTGATGTAATCGAGGGTGAAGACTATACTTTTTGGGGGCAAATCGTTCAGCACTCCAAGTATGGCGAACAGCTACAGATCAGTCGTTACGAGAGAGCAAAACCCACTAGTAAGGGCTTGGTCAAGTATTTCTCCAGCAGTCATTTTAAGGGAATCGGTCTCAAGACAGCCCAGAAAATTGTTGATACCTATGGTGAAAACACTATCGACGAAATTCTGGAGCACCCTGAAAATCTGGAAAGTATTGCTGGACTCTCTGCCAAAAACCGTGAGGCTTTTGTCTCCACCCTCCGTCTCAACTATGGGACAGAGATGGTTTTGGCAAAACTGGCCAACTACGGCATTCCAAATAAACTAGCCTTTCAGATTCAAGACTTTTACAAGGAAGAAACGCTGGATATTGTCGAAAATTATCCCTATCAACTGGTTGAGGATATCAAGGGTTTGGGCTTTACCATTGCTGACCAATTAGCCGCCGAACTAGGTATCGAAAGCCAAGCTCCCGAGCGCTTCCGCGCTGGCCTTGTCCACAGTCTCTTTCAAGGCTGTATGGATACGGGTGATACCTATATGGAAGCCCGTGATTTGCTGGAACAAACCCTGACTCTCCTCGAGTCTTCCCGTCCCGTGGAACTGGAACCCAGCCAAGTTGCTCAGGAATTATCTCATCTGATTGAAGAAGATAAGGTTCAGCAGATTGACACTAAAATCTTTGATAATAGCCTCTTTTTCGCTGAAGAAGGCATCCGCAGTCACTTGGTTCGTATCCTTGATAAAGGAAAACAAAAGAGTCATGATTTGGAAACCATTCAAAAGCATATCGCTACTGTCGAGCAAGAATTGGGTATCCAATACGATAGCATCCAAAAGCAGGCTATCTGCGACGCCATCCAGAACAAGGTCTTTATCCTAACAGGCGGACCTGGTACTGGTAAGACGACTGTTATCAATGGGATTATAGCTGTTTATGCCCTCTTAGAAGGACTCGATCTCAAGAAAAAGAGCAACTTACCTATTCTTCTCGCTGCACCAACTGGTCGAGCAGCTCGGCGCATGAATGAACTGACAGGTTTACCTAGCGCTACCATCCACCGCCATTTGGGAATGACGGGTGATGATGATACCAGCCATCTGGAAGATTATCTGGATGCCGATTTTATCATTGTAGATGAGTTTTCTATGGTGGATACTTGGCTAGCCAACCAACTCTTCTCCAACATCTCTTCAAACAGTAAAATCCTCATCGTGGGTGATAGCGACCAGCTACCTTCTGTCAGCCCTGGACAAGTCTTGGCTGACCTGCTCCAGATACCCCTGATTCCTCAAACTCGCTTGGAACGGATTTATCGTCAGAGCGAGGAATCAACTATCGTCACCTTGGCAAGTCAGATTCGACAAGGCATCTTGCCAGCTGACTTTACCCAGAAAAAGGCAGACCGTTCCTACTTTGAAATCGCTAGTGGCCATATCCCAGCTACCATTGAGAAAATCCTCGGTGCTGCCCTCAGAAGTGGTATCCCGGCTCGCGATATTCAGGTGCTAGCGCCTATGTACCGAGGAACTGCTGGCATTGACGCCATCAACCAACTCATGCAAGACCTGCTCAATCCTCTGCAAAAAGGACAAGTGAGCTTTGAAGCAACTCAGTGTCACTATCGAACAGGGGACAAGGTCATTCACCTAGTCAACGACGCCGAAGTCAATGTCTTTAATGGAGACCTAGGTTACATCACAGATTTGATTCCTGGAAAATACACCGAGTCCAAACAAGATGAGATTGTCATTGATTTCGATGGCAATGAGGTCATCTATCCTCGAAACGAATGGTACAAGATTCGTCTAGCCTATGCCATGAGTATCCATAAGTCGCAGGGAAGTGAGTTTCCCGTTGTCATCCTTCCCATCACCAGTTCCAGCAAGCGCATGCTGGAACGCAATCTCATCTATACAGCTATTACACGGGCCAAGAGCAAACTCATCCTTCTTGGTGAATTACAGGCCTTTGACTATGCAGTCAAGCATATCGGGACTGCCCGTAAGACCTATCTGATTGAGCGCTTCAAGGATCTGGTTGAAGTAGCTGACCAAACCAGCCCAGCCCCTAGCGAAACAACAAATCAAGAGGATTCTCCTCTATCCTACATCCTCACCGAGGAAAACTGGTCTAGCATCCCAGCCATGATTGGGATTACAGATGCAGACCTCAAAGAGATTTTTGGAAAATAGTGTAGCAGAAAGCCCACCTAGTCAGGTGGGCTTTTTATCTTTTAAGATTATTTTACTGTTGCAGTGCTTGTAATCAATTCAACAGCTTTTTTGATAGTAATATCATGTTTCAACATGTCAGCTGAAAGCAAGTTTTGAACTTGTGCCACTTCCATGTTGTAATCTGCAGCCAATTGCTCGATTTCTTTTTGGATTTCTTCTTCTGAAGCGTCAAATCCTTCAGCTTTGGCAACTGCTTCGATAACAAGGTTAGTCTTGGTACGTGATTCAGCTTCTGCCTCGTATTGTTTGTGAAGGTCTTCTTGAGTAGTTCCTGTGATTTGGAAGTACATGTCAGGTTTGATCCCTTGACGTTGCAAGTTTCCAAGGAATTCATTTACTGAACGGTGAACTTCTTCGTGGATCATTTCTTCTGGAAGTTCTACGATTTCAGCGTTTTCTACAGCTTTATCGATTGCTGCACCTTCAACGGCATCTTTGTATGCTTCTTCTTTCGCAGCAGTCAATTCTTTGCGGTATTTTTCTTTCAATTCGTCAAGAGTTTCAACTTCTTCGTCGATGTCTTTTGCAAGTTCATCGTCAAGAGCTGGAACTTCTTTTGCTTTTACTTCGTGAATAGTTGTTACGAATTTAGCTTCTTTACCTGCAAGATCTTCTGCTTGGTAGTCTTCTGGGAATGTTACAAGGACATCAACAGTTTCGCCAGCTGAGTGACCTACCAATTGGTCTTCGAATCCAGGGATGAATTGACCTGAACCAAGTCCAAGTGAGAAGTTTTCACCTTTTCCACCATCGAACTCAACACCGTCGATCGAACCAACAAAGTCAATGACAACAGTGTCGCCATTTTCAGCAGCAGCTTCCTTGATAACCAATTCAGCCAAGTTGTTACGCTCGCGTTCGATACGTTCTTCAACGTCAGCGTCCGTTACTTCTTTTTCTACATCTACTGATACTTCAAGGTTTTTGTAGTCACCCAATTTTACTTCAGGTTTTGTCACGACTTCAGCTGTGATAACCCAGTCTTGACCTTTTTCCATTGAAGTCACATCGATTTTTGGTTGTGCAACGACTTCAAGACCAGCTTCTTTTACTGCAGCTTCATAAGCGTTTGGCAAAAGAGCGTTCATAACGTCTTGGTAAAGTGACTCTTCACCAAATTTTTGGTCGAAGATAGGACGTGGAAGGTGACCTTTACGGAAACCTGGAACGTTAAGAGATTTCTTTACTGAGTTGAAGACACGGTCCAATTCTGGTTTAATTTGGTCTTGAGAGATAGTGAAAGTCAAGACTCCACGGTTTGTTTCTTTGTTTTCAAATGATACAGACATTCTGTCATTTCTCCTTAAAATTTTTTAAATACAGTCTATTATAGCATAAACCACGGTTAATTTTCAAGTAATGAATGCGCTTTTCAATGATGCTATAGGTACTTGCTTGCTTCCCTGATACTGAGTTCAGTCATTCTTTCCCTATTTTTTTCGATGAAGCTTGCTACCCATTCCGGATTGGTTCTAGAGTAGTCTCTTAGAGCCCAGCCGATGGCTTTGTTGATAAAAAATTCTGTCTGGTCCAGATTGTTGCGCAGGATCTTTTCCATCAGTTGGACATTTGTCTTCTCTTTTCTTAACAACTGGTGGTCAATAGCGACTCGTCTCAGCCAGATATTGTCTGAGAGGCTCCATTGGAGGATGATTTCTCCCAGTTCTGGCTTGTCATATACCAAACTTCCTACTACTCGGTCTAGAATATCTACCGTATCCCACCAGGACTTGGTCACAACCAGACGCTCAAGCTTAGGCAAATCATTCTCTGTTAGATAAGACTGCATAGTTTTCAAATAGTTGGCAGCCACATACTGGTATTCTCTAGGCTTCTTTTCCCAGCAAGTGTCTAAAAAATCCCAATCGATGAGCTTTGTTTTTTTCGCTTCTGGAAAATACTTTTTATAGAGTGAATTTCTTTCAGGAGCTGCAATGCCTAGAAAGGGAAATTGATGGCGGCATATAGGCTTCCATCGGTCCTGCTTTCTCAGGATCTTTTGCCGCTTCTAGCTCCACAAGTAAATCTGTAAGACTCATCTAAAAGTCCTCCTGCCCTACCAAGTGGTGCTGAAAGGCATAGACTGCAGCCTGGGTGCGATCACTGACTTCAAGTTTGGCAAGGATATTGGACACGTGGGTCTTGACCGTCTTGAGAGAGATAAAGAGTTCATCTGCGATACGCTGATTTTCGTAGCCCTTGGCGATGAGTTGAAGCACATCTCGCTCACGCGCAGTCAATTCCTCATGAAGCTCCATATGATTGCGGTGGTATTCGACCTTCTTGCTGACCTCTTGTTCAATAGCAAGCTCTCCAGCAGCCACCTTACGAACAGCGTTCAGTAATTCGTCTGCACTTGAAGTCTTGAGCATATAGCCCCTAGCCCCAGCATTTAAGACAGGCATGATTTTTTCATTGTCTAGATAAGAGGTCACAATCAAAATCTTGCTTCAGGCCATTCTTTGAGGATAGCCAAGGTTGCATCAATCCCATTCATCTCAGGCATGACAATATCCATGACAATGACATCTGGCGCAATTCCAAGGCCAAGTCAATACCTTGAGACCCATTTGCCGCCTCGCCCACAACTTCCACATCGTCTTGGAAATTAAAATAGCTTTTCAAACCCAATCGGACCATTTCATGGTCATCTACCAGTAAAATTTTCATCTATACTCCTTTATGATTCCTTGTCTAGCAGGGGAATACGGATATCGACCGCTAGTCCTTGCTTAGGTGCTGTCAAGAGTTGAACAGTACCTGCCATATCCTCAACCCGCTCCTTAATATTTCGCAGTCCATAACTCAAGTCGTCTAAACTCCCCAACTGGAAGCCAATCCCATTGTCCACTACCTTTAGCTGCAATTCAACATCTGTCTGATAGAGGTAAACATCCAAACAAGATGCTTGGGCATGGCGAAGGGTATTGCTAATCAACTCCTGCAATATGCGGAAGATATGCTCTTCGATTTTCTTGGGCAATTTAGACACATTTTGCTTGAGACTGACCTTGAGCTCGCTCTTGTCCTCAAGCTCTTTTAAGAGGATTTGAATCCCCTCAACCAAACTCTTGTCTTCCAACTCAACTGGTCGCAAATGCAAGAGTAAGACCCGCAGATCTTTCTGGGCTGTTTCGAGGATGGCCGCGACACTTTGCAACTGGGTCTGCATCTTTTCTCTATCCAGCTTCAAAGCCTGCTGACTGACACCTGATAAAATCATATGGGCCGCAAACAACTCCTGACTAACCGTATCATGTAAGTCACGTGCTATCCGCTTCCGTTCTTTCTCGATGATTGCTTCTTCCCTGACCAGGCCTTGATTTTCAGCCTTTTGAACAGCCTCTGTCAAGAGGTTGAGCTTGCCAGACAAGGACTTGAAACTGGCATCCAAGTCTGGATCTGCAAAAGAAAACACCTCTTTTCCTGCTAGCAGTCGCTTGAGATTAATCTGCATTTTTCTGCGTGAGACTTCTTCTATCACGCGCCAAAAGAGGACAAAAAAGAAGGTCATGGAAAGGCTAAATACCAAAATTAAAAAGATTAACTTTTCCAGTTTTTCGATATCTTGTAGCAAATAGGACCAATCAAGATTGAGAATATCAAGTAGACTATTGGTCAAAAAGAGGATAAAAAGGAGAGAAGTCAGCCCGATTAACAGATAAGATTGCTTTTTCATCCTCTGATCACCTCCACATCACCAACCATAGTAGTTAGGAAAATCTTGACACTCTTGTTACTCTTTAGATAGTCCCTGGTTTCCTGATGATAGTGTTCATTGCGGAGGGATCTCTTAGGTTGATGAAGGAAGGTTAGATCTCCATAGAGGCAGTTAACACTGAGGCTGATTTCCACATCTACAGGCACGATAATCCTAGTCGTTCCGACCATCTTTCTAAGGATAATGACATTGTCATGATTGGTTAGGATAACTCTTTCTAAATGAATGGTGTCCTTGCCCATGAGGCGAAAGAGGTTGATATCGTCAAATTGACAGGTCTGGTGACTAGAGAAATGATGGAGATTACCAAACCAAGTATTGCGTTCATTTTTAACCGTCACCACCTCTTCAAAGACCAAGTCGGTCTCCTCTCTTTCTTGATTCATCATCGGATAGAGTAGAAAGAGACTATAGAACACCGCTACAAAGATGGCTAAAATCACAAAGGGATTGAGCATGACGATAAAAAAGAAAAGAATAGTCGCCACAAGGAGGAAGACGTTGTTGCCCTCTTTCCCTGTATAATAGCGGAGCAAGAGTAAAAAGAGGAACAGAATCAGCAGAAAACGCGAAAAATGCTCTGATACCATCAAAATCAGAGCTCCCGTCAACAGACAGGCTTCGATAAACAAAAAGATTTGAAATTTTTTCATAGCTGCATCCTTTCCTTTCTATTTTATCACAATTCAAAAAAGTCACCTCGGTCTAAGGATGGAAAAAGGCGATGGGACAGAAATTGCTCTTAGAAGCTAGGTTTCATCAACTCACCACAGTTGACAAAAGGCTACAAAAAAGGGCGGGATTCTTGTCCCGACCTCTCTACATCTGATCTTTTGCTTCTTTTAGTTTGCCATAAAGAATGTAGTCAACTTTTTGCAGATCCGCTATGGTGGCACAATTAAGGGCACACATGATCAAACGCAGATCGTCTTTCCACCCTTGGATGATGCTAATCACTTCCTCGACCGAGTAGGTTTCAACCAATTCCAGAACTGTCCGTGACATTCCCACAGCCTTGGCTCCAAAGATCAGGCACTTAATCATATCCAGCGGATTACGAACCCCTCCACTGACCAAGAGTTCGACCTTGTCTTTCCAGTCTTGGGCATTGAGAAGGGCTTGCATAGTAGACTGGCCCCATTGATTGAGGTAATCACGTTGACCACTGCGACGGTTTTCGATATAGGCAAAGCTGGTGCCACCACGACCTGACAGGTCAACCGTTCGAACACCCAGTTCATAGGCTCTTTCGATAGTCTTGGCATCCATCCCAAACCCCACTTCCTTTAGGACAATAGGAACTGGGATTTGCTTGCTATAATCTGCTAGATGCGATTGCCAGCTTCGAAACTTTCTTTCTCCCTCTGGCATGAGTAATTCCTGCATGACATTGACATGCACTTGCAGGAGAAGTGGATCCATCGCTTCTACAGTCTGAAGTCCCAACTCGACAGGCTTGTCCAATCCAATATTGGTTCCAAGGAGGAGATTTGGATGGCTAGTCTTGACAGAAAAAGAGTCATCTGTAGGATTTTTTAGGGCTGCGCTATAAGATCCCGTCACAAACAAAATCCCACAGGCTTCTGCCACCTGAGCCAGCTTTTGATTGATTTCTTTACCTTTTTTGCTCCCACCTGTCATGGCATTGATATAAAAAGGAAAGTCCCACTTTCGACCTGCAAACTCTGTAGACAAATCAATCTCATCTAGGTCATAAAGAGGCAGGGAAGAATGAATCAACTCCACCTCATCAAAGCTATTATAGGAACTTTTCTGCTCAAGGGCATAGCGGATGTGCTCGTCCTTACGATTTGTCGTCATGTCCTATCCTTTCTTGGTATAAGAGCTCAATCCCCAGATTGGCCCAACGATTTTTTAAGGTTTCAGTTGATTGCTCATCAAAACTCAAGGCAATGCCACAGTCACCACCACCAGCACCACTACTCTTGGCAACAGCCTGCAAATCTTGACTGGCTTCTTTCAACTGTCTCAGCGAAGGTGTGTAAATATCTGCGCTCAAGCCTTCTAAAAGTCGACTAGCTGTTTCCACCTGCTCGATAATTTTTTCTGCATTCCCCTGCTCCAAGGCTTCTACCAAAGCAGACACCGTTGCTTTTGAGGAACTTAAAAAATTCTGATTGATGTTTTGCTTGATTTGCTGAACCATTTGACTCGATACAGCCACTTGCTTGGTCCATCCAACTAGGAAATCACATTCTAGAGCTGGTTGCACTTGTGAGATCGAAAAGCCCCAATCACACTCTAAAACTGTCGCCAAGTTTTCTTCTTTTAGCCAAGCAGCCACCTTCTTTCGATCAAAAGACTGGTAGAGAACCAAATCCTCTGCCACAATACAGGCAAGGTCTCCCATAGAACCATTGTCTCCTCGCTTGAGTAAGACCGCGCTAGCCAGCTTGAACAAGAAATCCTGATCAACCGTAATATCATATAGAGCCAGCAGGGCCTTGATCACCAAGACAACAACACTACCGCTAGAGCCTAGACCAAACTTTTTCCCTTCTCGTTCCATTTTGCCACGGATTGCCAAGGAAAAAGGTCGCAAGGTCTGCCCACGATCAGCGAGGAAGTCATTCACCAAAGCAATTGTTTCCTGAATCAAGCCGTAGTCAGGATTTGGCGTCAAGTCCACTGCGAAATCAAACATGTCTGAGTAGATACGATAGTTCTCAGAAAAAGCAATCTCAGCCTTCATATAGATGGGAATAGCCTTTATCAAGGCTAACTGCCCTGGCTCTAAAATAGCATACTCACCTGCCCAATAGAGTTTCCCGCAAGTTTTAACAGCAATCATCTTGGCTCAAATCCTTTGTTTTTGACACAATCAGGCGGTAACGTTGACCAAAGATTTCAGATAGATGATCCAAATCTTTCTCTTGACAGAGGACCTTGACATTGGGACCGGCATCCATGGTAAAGTAACAGGCTTCACCTTGCTCACGAAGCTGGCGAACAAAGTCCATGGCTTCATAGGAAGCATCCGTTAGATAAGAAAAGGCTGGACTAGCAGTCTTGGTCGTAGCGTGCATGGCTAGGGCATTTTTCTCCGTTAATTCCCCAACCTTAGCAAAATCATTTTCTTTGAGATAAACCAGCATATCCTGATAGTCCTTTTCAGACTGACGGACCCAGTCATCAAAGGTCGTCGAGGTTTCCACACAGAGTTTCATCCCATCACGGCTAGAAATTGGTTTTTTCTTGTCCTCTAGCACCAACATGATCATGGCTAATTTTAAGTCTGTCTCAACAGGATAAATTTCTCCACTATCCTTGTCCCAGGCACCTAGTGGTCCATAAAAACTACGAGAGGACGAACCTGAGGCAAACTTAGCCTCCTGTGCCAACTGACTTCTATCCAATCCAAGCTGGAAATAAGCATTGCAAGCCTTGACCAAGGCAGACAAACCACTGGAACTGGAGGATAAACCCGCTGCAGTCGGCATGTTGTTTTGGGTATCGATACGGACAAAGCCCTCACCTGCTGGACGATAGCGGTCGATGATCTTGCTCATTTTAGCATGCTCAGCCTCATTTTGGAGCTGACCATTGATATAAAAAGCATCAGCAGTCGCATCCGTCGGTAGAGGTGATAAGGTCGTCTCTGTGTACATATTTTCCAAAGTCAGAGAGATACTGCTAGTAGCAGGAACCATCTCTTTTTCTTTTTTCTTTCCCCAGTATTTGATAATGGCAATATTTGCGTAGGAACGTACTGTTACAGGCTTTCGATCCATGTCTGAACAGCTCCTTTCTCTTCTAATCGTTTTGCTAGTTCTTGTGCTTGATCCAGATTGGTTGCCAAGGCTATGATACAGCCTCCTAGCCCACCACCACTCATCTTGGCGCCTAGAGCACCATGGCTCAGAGTCGTTTCAACGAGGGAATCTGCCTCAGGGCTACTGACACCAATTTCTTTCAGATGTAAATGCGCCTGACTGAAGATTTGTCCCAGTTTTTTAGCATCTTTTTGTCTAATTGCATCTTCTGCCTGCTGGGTCAATTCTCCCAGGGCATGCAAAAACGGCAGAGCATCCTTCCCCTTGCTTTGAACCACTTGGATGGCTTCACGAGTGTGACCATACACGCCCGTATCTGCAATAACCAAATAAGCGGATAGTTCCATCTTAAGCTCTGTAAATCCAACGTTTTTAATAAAGCGAATAGGTTGGTCACTGAGACAGGTCTTGGCATCCAACCCGCTTGGATTCATATGGGCAATCATCTCAGCCCGATTGACCAAGATTTCTAGTATATCATGAGGCAGTTCGGCTTGATAGTAGTCAAAAACCGCACGAATGGCTGCTATGCTGATAGCTGCTGACGAACCCATCCCTCGTTTTTCAGGGATAGCCGAGTCAATCACACAGCGAATGCAGGCATCCTTGATATTTAGATGTTCAAGTGAAGCATACACCGCCATGGACAAGGTATCCTCCTCATAAAGACGCCATGGACTTTCAGCAGGGACCACCTTACAAGTCACTTCCACCTCTAAGAGAGGCAGAGAAATAGCAGGATACCCGTAGACTACCGCATGCTCCCCTATTAAAATAATCTTACTATGTGCCTGACCGACACCAACTTTTTTTGTCATTTTTTCCTTTTGCTAGACGAAAAAGCCGTCTCATTTTTCATACAAGTATTTATTCTTTCCTATCTATTTTATTATATTTTCACAAAAAAAGCGATTGTTTCCTTCACAATCGCCTCTTTCATTATTGAACCCATTCGCCATTATAGTTGACAGAATAGCCTTCTACAGTTGTATTCACTGCTAAAGCACCTGAACTATATGCGTAGTACCATTTGCCATTGACCTGGAACCAACCTGTCTTCATATCGCCATTACTTGTATGTAAATAATACCAAGTCGAACCTTCTTGATACCAACCAGTTGCCATAGCTCCTGATGAACGGAGATAGTACCATTTGTTCCCAAGGTTTTGCCAACCAGTTTTCATATCGCCATTTGGTTGGTCTAAATAATACCAAGTGGTACCTTCCTGATACCAGCCAGTCGCCATTGCACCTGATGAACGGAGATAGTACCATTTATTACCAAGATGTTGCCAACCTGTTTGCATGATGCCAGTTGTTGGATCTAAGTAGTACCATGGAGCAGGTTTGCTTCTATCAATGCCAAAAGTAACATGGAAATCTTGAGTCCAACCCTTAGCAACTTCACCAATTGGTAGTGGATTGTAAGAATCATCGCCAGAAATTCCTAGCTTATTTAAATAATACCAATTGCCGTCTTCATAAGTCCAGCCTGTCTTTACAGCATAATTATTATCAAAATAATAAGTTCTCTTTTCAGCAGATGGAGTATATTGTTCACCGTATACTTTTCCTGTATTTTCAGACGTTTTTGCCTCTAGTACTTGTTTATCTGTTTGTTCTAGCAAAGCACCATCTTGTCCAAAATAGTACCACTTCTGTTGAAGGCCAATTTCTAAGACTGGACGATTATTAAATAAATTATCACGATAACCTGTTCCATGAATTTCTACGTATTGCCAACCGACAACCATCTCTCCTCTATCACCAAAATAGTAAGTTTTACCGTCTATTTTATGCCAATAGATTGCTTTATGATCATCTTTTACATAATATTTTCTATTATCCTTATCAACAAATTGGCCACCTGTGGTATCCGCAAATACAGTATTTGTAGCTAGCAAACCAAAGAAAAATGTTGCTAGTGCGACTTGCATCATTTTTTTCAAAAGCTTCATTTGTATCTCCTCCAAGATTAAATCCACTCACCAGATGAAGCAAAGTTATAAACTTTACCATCGATAGTTTGGCTACCTGTAACCATTGCTCCATTTGAATTGAGATAATACCAGTTTCCATTTACTTTGGTCCAGCCTGTCTTCATATCTCCATTACTTGCATTTAGGTAGTACCAAGTTGAACCGTCTTTCACCCAACCAGTTGCCATAGCTCCTGATGAACGGAGATAGTACCACTTGTTACCAAGATATTGCCAGCCTGTTTTCATATCGCCATTTGGTTGGTCTAAATAATACCAAGTGGTACCTTCCTGGTACCAGCCAGTTGTCATAGCTCCTGATGAACGGAGGTAGTACCACTTATTGCCAATTTGATTCCAACCAGTTTGCATGATACCAGTTGTTGGATCTAAATAGTACCAAGCTGAACCATCATTTATCCAACCTGAACGTCTTTCACCACCAATATAGTTTTCTCCATTAATTTCCGTTTTAGCTAGATAATACCAATTAGACTGATCATAAAGCCAACCTGTCTCTAAAGAATGATTTTGATTAAAGTAATAGTTCGTGTAAAAACTCTTCTCTTCTTTATCTTCCGGATTTGTACGTTTTTCCCCATACTTTCTTCCAACACTGTCTTTAGTTTTAACCTCTAATGCTTTCCAACTAACAAACTCTTGTAGCACTCCATTTTTATCGAAATAGTACCACTCTGACTTTGGAAAACCTTCTAATCTGATACCATTTGGGTAAGGACCAATTGTACTACCTTTAGATGGAAACGGGATATATTGCCAGCCGACAACCATCTCTCCAGATAGAGGATCAAAATAATAGTACTTCCCATCAATCACTCGCCAGTAGGTTTCTTTGAGTTCCCCCTTCTTGTAGTAGGTTCTACCATTTTCTTGGACAAATTGCCAGCCTTCTGAATCAGCATCATTCGCCAATACGGTATTAGTCGCTAGCAAACCAAAGAAAAAGACTGCTAGTAGAACTTGCAACATTTTTTTCAAAAATTTCATTAGATCTTCCTCCATAACTGATTGTAGCAAAGACCAAACCGCATGTCAATATATAGAAAATCTCTCAAAAAAAGCAGTTACAAAACTGCAACTGCTTTTCTATTCTTGCATGGTGTAACCAACACCACGAACTGTTTTAATGTAGCTTTTTTGACCTTTTACATCAAGCTTGCTACGTAGATAACGGATATAAACATCCACGATATTGGTTTCTGTCGCACTTTCGTACTTCCAAACACTTTCCAATAACTGCTCACGAGTCAAGACTTTCTTGCTTCCCATGAGAGTAGCCAGAAGGTCGTACTCACGGCGCGTCAGAGCAATCATCTCCTCGCCACGATAAACGGTATGATGTTCTACATCCATACGTAGGTTGCGGTATGACGTTGGAACCTTCATCTGACTACAGTGTTGGTCAATGAAGTCCCGACCTCGGAAAATCGCTGAAATACGAGCTACTAGATTATCAATAATCACTGGCTTATAGATGTAAGAAACGGCGAAGCGCTGGATTGTCTCAATCTGGTCTTGCAATTCTTCGCGATGGTCCAAGACCATAATCACTGAGGCTGGTTTTGTCCGACTCAGCTTGTCTGCAAAATCCTGGGCCGTTATATCCCCCAGATGAGCATTCAGTAAAATCAAGTCATAGTCCGTCTGGAGAGCCATGGAGAGGGCTTTTTGCCCCTCCTCTACCAAATCGACTCGGTATTGCTCTTTTTGGAGTTCCAGACTGAGAAAATGAGCTAGATTTCGTTCTTTCTCAAGTAATAAAATCCGTTTCCCCATGGCAGACCTACTTATTTTTCGTCATACCAAGAGTAGTGGAATGTTCCTTCTTTGTCTTTACGTTGGTAAGTGTGGGCACCAAAGTAGTCACGTTGTGCTTGGATCAAGTTAGCAGGAAGGTCTGCTGAACGATAGCTATCAAAGTAAGTAATAGCTGCTGAGAAGGTTGGTACTGGTACACCAGCTTGAACAGCAAGAGCTACGATATCACGCACTGCTTGTTGGTACTGAGCAGTGACATCCAAGAAGTACTCATCCAAGAGAAGGTTGGCAAGGTCTGCATCACGGTTGTAAGCATCTGTGATCTTTTGCAAGAAACGAGAACGGATGATACAGCCATCACGCCAGATAGATGCGATGTCTGCAAATGGCAAGTTCCAGTTGTTTTCTTTAGAAGCCACACGCAATTGGGCAAAACCTTGTGCGTATGAGATAATTTTTGAGAAGTAAAGGGCTTGACGGATCTTTTCAATCAACTCAGCCTTGTCTCCTTCAAACTTGAAGGCAGCTGGTTTTGGAAGCACCTTGCTAGCATGTACACGCTCTTCTTTGTATGTAGAGATGTAGCGAGCAAATACTGACTCAGTGATAAGTGACAATGGCACACCAAGGTCAAGTGATGATTGGCTAGTCCATTTACCAGTTCCCTTATTACCTGCGGCATCAAGGATGTAGTCTACGATTGGTCCATCTTGACCTTCATCGTCTTTGCGTCCAAGAATATCAGCTGTGATTTCAATCAAGTAGCTATCCAATTCACCCTTGTTCCACTCAGTAAAGATTTCAGCCATATCTTCTGCAGAAAGACCGAGCAAGTGTTGCATGAGGTCATAGCTTTCTGCGATCAATTGCATGTCACCATACTCGATACCGTTGTGGACCATTTTCACATAGTGACCAGCTCCATCAGGACCGATGTAAGTCACACATGGTTTGCCATCTTCTGGTGCTTTAGCTGAGATTTCTTCGAGAACATCCGCAACCAATTCGTAGGCTTCTTTTTGTCCACCTGGCATGATAGAAGGACCTTCAAGGGCACCTTTTTCACCACCAGAAACCCCAGTACCGATAAAGTTGATGCCTGAGTTAGCCAACTCTTCGTTACGACGGATGGTATCTTTGTAGAAAGTGTTTCCTCCGTCGATCAAGATATCACCCTTGTCAAGGTGTGGAAGAAGGGCTTGGATAGTTGCGTCTGTACCAGGTCCAGCTTGAACCATGAGCATGATACGACGAGGTTTTTCGATTGAGTTTACAAAGCTTTCCACGTCATAGCTTGGTACAAAGTTCTTTTCAGGATGGCAAGCAATCACATCTTCTGTTTTTTCTTTACTACGGTTGTAAATGGCAACTGTATAGCCACGAGATTCGATATTTAGGGCAAGGTTACGACCCATTACGGCCATACCAACGACACCAAAGTTAGCTTTTGTCATGTGACACTCCTCTTGTTTAATATGTTTTATTTTATCATTTTTACCTATGAAAGGAAAGAATTTTGTAACGGTCTCCTAGTAGTCCAAGTCATCAGCGTGACCAGAACCATTCCCTACAAAGTAACCCGTCTTACAGTTGAGGGTGAAGAGATAGGTTCCATCTGGTTTATAGAGGTTGTAATAACCATTTCCGTTTACGATATTGACACGTTCTAGGATATATTGGTTGCCTGTGATATAACCGCGAGCACGTGATGTTGCTAGGATTTGTTCCAAAACACCATCTGCAAACGTCCAAGCAGGGTTGTTGCTATCGTCTACAGCTGATTGGTTGTAGGGTACACGACTAGCACTTCTTTGAAGATTAACCCCATCGCCAGACAAACCACCATTTGTATCTCTAACTGGTGCCGTGGTGCTTGTTGAAGGGGTCGTACTGCTTGCATTGCTTTCTGTAGCTGAGCTTGAGCTTGCTTGACTCGTGCTCGAGCTTGAACTTGAGCTGGAAGCACTGGTTTGTTGGCTCTTGCCAAGACTAATGGCCTTATCCAAGAGCTTGTCTAGTTCTGTGTTGCCTGTCTTGATTTCTGTAAATTTAGCGTCTGCTTTGACTTTTGCATTGGTATCCAAGACTCCGTCCGTAATAGCTGGGCTTTCAAAGAGGGCATTAACATCTTGAATGGCCTTGATTTGAGTTGCTAGGCTATCATATCTTGACTTAGCTAGTGTATAATCACGGCTACCTTCTAACTTATCTAGCAAGGTTTTCAGTTGGCTCAATTTATCAAACTGGCTGTTTTTCAGAGCTGTCTTATTGGCATCCGTATAGAAAGTATCATAGAGATCATTGAAGTCTTTCAAAGCTGTTTGTGTTCCTTGATCATCCGAAGAGGCTGCTTGAGAAGACTGGATCTCTTGGTTTGAACGAGATACTTGACGGTAGACATAATATGTTCCAGCAAGCACAAGGATTGCAGCTACTACTGAAGCAATGATGATGACACCTTTCTTCTTAGAGCCTGTTTCAGGTTCTGTTTGAGTCGAACGTGATAGAGGAACAATCACTTCTTCCTCTTCTAGACTTTCTGTCTCTTCATCTGTTTCTGTGTTAGCTAATACAAGTGGTTCCCGTTCTTGATTTTCTTCATCTAGAGGAGACAGAACAACACTAGCAGCCTCCGTTTCTTCTGTATCGCCAGAAACTTCCTCCGTAACAAGATGTGATTCTTCAACTTCCTCAGAAGTCTCACTAGATTCACGAACTTCTTGGATCATTTCCTCTAGGTTTTGAGTAGAAGCCAGCTCTTCTTTTTTAAACTGACGAGTTTCAAACTTGTCGGCTTCGATTTCTTCACGGTGCTGTTTGATGTATTTGTCTAAGATACTGTCCTCAGGCAATACTCCTGCTTCAACCTCTTCATTCTTACGAATGACTTGACCAACAGTCAAGTCTTTTGCTTCGTCAAAGTCGAATTGTGGTTCTTGATGTCCTTTTTTATGACGATCACGTCTTTTCTTACTCATGAGTTCACCTTTCTATTTCAACTCTTGGCGTTTCACACGCTGACCAAAGTATTGATACAAATCTACTTTTAAAGTCCCGTTATACAGTTTTCGTTTTTTATCAGCTGGACTTCCGTACTTACTTTCAAATGCTTCATCACTGGTCAGGATAAACTTACTCCACGTTTTCAGTGGTGCAAAGACCTGTCCCATCTCAGCATAGAGTTTGGTAACTCCTGCATCATCAGACAAGCGTTCCCCATATGGTGGATTGGAAATGATAACACCGTTAATCTTGTCTGTGCGCAAGTCCTGTACCCGCATTTGCTTAAAGGTGACATCACCTGCGACGCCTGCTGCTTGAGCATTTGCCTTGGCAATTTCCACCATGCGAGCATCGATATCACAGCCCATAATGTCCAGCTCAAGTTCACGATCAATTTTCTTAGCCGCCTCTGTGCGAACTTCTTGGATTAACCGATTGCTGACCCAGTTCCATTCCTCAAAAGCAAAGGAACGGCGAAGGCCTGGTGCCATCTTTCTGGCAATCATAGCCGCCTCGATACAGAAAGTTCCTGACCCGCAGGTCGGATCAATCAAGGGCTTGTCTGGATACCAGTTAGAGAGTTGTAAAATGGCCGCTGCCATATTTTCCTTGATCGGCGCCCCACCCTTTTCAGTACGATAACCACGTTTAAAAAGGCTAGAACCTGTCGTGTCAATCATGACAGTTGCCATATCTTTCAGGATAGATACCTCGATCTTAAACTCGGGAGCAGTTTCCATCAAGGGAACTCCTTCTGGACGGGCATAGTGTTTTTGTAATTTCTTCACAACAGCCTTCTTAGAGATAGCCTGAACACTGGGCTCGTTGTGGAGTTTAGACTTAACACATTTTGCCTTTGATATCGGGAAACGTGCTCCTAGCGGGAGATAGTTTTCCCAATCTAGAGCAAAAACGCCTTGAAAAAGCTCTTCAAAAGTCTTAGCTGGAAAGCTTCCGACTACAATCTTGATGCGATCCGCTGCGCGAAGCCAAAGATTGGTCTCAATGATTGCCTTCACATCTCCTTGGAAGCGGACGCGCCCATTTTCAACCTGGCAATCATAACCAAGGTCTCGCACCTCACGTCCAACGACAGCCTCGAGACCCGCCGCAGCAGTTGCGATTAAATTAAATTGTTCTTTCATTTCTAGTCTTGCAAGACCTTTCTCTTGTTCACTTTAAAAAATGAGGTTGAGAAAGATTTCTCAGCCCCAACCTATATGCAATTTTCTATAAGCCATGTTTTGTTCCAGAAGTGACTAGGACCACTTCCTTCGATAATCATCTGTCTACCGCTAACAGCATAAATCTGCTAGCAGTCAGAGTACTACGTTCGTTTCCGTGCACTCCATGCCCCGACCAAAATTTGGGTTGCTAGCTTGAGGGGTTTACCGCGTTCCACTCTCTCTGTTTCCAGAAAGACTCCGTCACTGTGGCACTTTCAAGCCTATTCTGACCTATCCGAAGACTTAGCCATTTCGACTGCCGTAACGATTTCTCGTCCCTAGGCTTATGGATTCGCCTAGCACAAACACTACAGGCATCACAGCCTGTGCTAGCATGGACTTTCCTCATGAAAAGAGAACCTCTTCACGCGATTATCCAAAAATTGCACTCATTCCTTAGTCAATTATAAATCTTGGTTGTCTAAGATTTGCTTACCAAATACTTCTTTTTCGAGACGATTTAAGCGTTTCAAAATATCAAAGTTTGTCATTGAAGTAGAAGCTGTTACTTCAATAGAGTCTGGTTGAGTTGGCGCTACCTGTGGTTTATGAGATAATTCTTCCTTCAAATCAGCAATCTCTTGACGAAGGGATTTGACCAAAGCTGCGTAGGTTTCATAATCCTTAATCACATCATCTAGGAATTCATCTACCTCTGCTTTGCTGTATCCACGAACTTCACGTCCGAAGTCTTGTTCAAAAATATCTTTTGCTGAAAATATAATACTTGCCATGTCTCTCTCCATTCTGGGTTACTAGTATTATTATATAAAAAAAGACAAGTAAAAATCAAGGTCAAAGGCTTACTTTTCAGAAAAATTTTCTACTATTTCATTCAAGTCTTCAAATGTTAATCTTCTTGTAACATAGTCCGCTTGATTTTTCATCATTTGGTAAAAATATCGTAACTTGGTTTCGTTTTCTTCGTCGTAAAAAAGGTAACAAGTATCTGTATTTTCCAGCAGAAATCTCTGATAATCGCGTAATTGTCCCTTGTGCTCATATTGTGGATAGGCGTATTTGACAAAATCAACTTGCTTGAACTCACTCAATTTGGCTTGATTTGCTTCATTCCAATTACTACCATGAGTTTCAAAATCAAAAATGGTCGCCAGCTGAAATCCATAGTCTGTTTTCATGTCTTTTGCCACCTGAAGTGCCCAGTACTCAAAGCCCAAGGTCCCTGTAAAGACAAGCCAAGTCACCCCATCCTCTGCTAGACGTTCCAGGTCTCTCTGAATGGCTGTTTTAATAATATCAACGCGAATATCCTTGTCGTTAAAGAGGCCAAGGTCGAAGGCTGAATAGCCTAAAATCAAGGCTGATGTCATTTTTAACCCTTTCTTTGTAAATTTATGATATAATAGAGTGATGTTATTGTACCAATAAGGAGAATTATGGTCAACTATCCACATAAAATTTCATCTCAAAAGAGACAAGCACCCCTGTCACAAACTAAAAATTTCGCAAATCGGGGAATGTCTTTTGAAAAGATGATCAATGCTACGAACGACTACTATTTGTCGCATGGGTTAGCTGTTATTCACAAGAAACCGACTCCCATCCAAATCGTACGTGTCGACTATCCCCAACGAAGTCGTGCAAAGATTGTTGAAGCCTACTTTAGACAAGCCTCAACTACTGACTATTCAGGGGTTTATGATGGATACTACATCGACTTTGAAGCAAAGGAAACCAGGCAAAAACATGCGATTCCGATGAAGAATTTTCATCTTCATCAGATCCAGCATATGGAACAAGTCCTTGCCCAGCAAGGAATCTGCTTTGTACTCCTTCACTTTTCTTCTCAGCAAGAAACCTACTTATTACCGGCTATTGACTTGATCCGTTTCTATCATCAAGATAAGGGACAGAAGTCAATGCCACTTGGATATATTCGAGAAAATGGATATAGGATCGAGCCTGGTGCCTTCCCTCAAATTCCCTACCTCGACATTGTCAAAGAACATTTACTAGGTGGTAAAACAAGATGAACAAACAAACTTTTCTGCGAATAGCTAAGTATGTCAGTATCAGTCTCTTAACTGTATTTATCGCAGCTGTAATGCTTGGTGGAGGTCTCTTCCTCTACTATGTTAGCAAGGCTCCAGAACTTTCTGAAAGTAAACTAGTTGCTACAACGTCAAGTAAGATCTATGATAGCAATGACGAGCTTATCGCTGATCTTGGATCAGAACGTCGGGTCAATGCCCAAGCAAATGAAATACCGACCGATTTGGTCAACGCTATTGTTTCGATTGAGGACCATCGCTTCTTTAACCACCGAGGAATCGACACGATCCGTATCCTAGGTGCTACCCTCCGAAACCTTCGTGGTGGTGGAGGCCTGCAAGGAGCTTCAACCCTGACGCAGCAGTTGATCAAGTTAACTTATTTCTCTACGTCAACTTCTGATCAGACTCTTTCTCGTAAGGCTCAGGAAGCTTGGTTAGCCGTTCAGCTAGAACAAAAAGCGACTAAACAAGAGATCTTGACCTATTACATCAACAAGGTTTACATGTCAAACGGTAACTACGGAATGCAGACAGCTGCCCAAAGTTACTATGGCAAGGATCTCAAAGATCTAAGCATTCCACAATTGGCTCTCCTTGCTGGTATGCCTCAGGCTCCAAACCAGTATGATCCATACTCGCATCCAGAAGCTGCTCAAGAACGTCGTAATCTCGTCCTCTCTGAGATGAAGGGGCAAGGTTACATTTCAGCTGAGCAATATGAAAAAGCGATTAATACTCCGATTACAGATGGACTTCAAAGTCTAAAATCAGCTAATAGTTATCCTCCATACATGGACAACTATCTCAAAGAGGTAATCGATCAAGTCGAACAAGAAACAGGCTACAACCTCTTAACAACTGGTATGGACGTCTACACCAACGTTGATCCTAAAGTTCAACAACATCTCTGGGATATCTACAATACCGACGAGTATGTTAACTATCCAGATGATGAAATGCAAGTAGCTTCAACGATTGTGGATGTGACAAACGGGAAAGTCATTGCTCAGTTAGGTTCTCGTCACCAATCAAGCAATGTTTCTTTTGGAATCAACCAAGCTGTTGAAACCAACCGAGACTGGGGATCAACCATGAAGCCAATCACAGATTATGCCCCTGCTTTGGAGTACGATATCTATGATTCAACTGCTTCGATTGTACATGATGTTCCTTATAACTATCCTGAAACAGATACCCCTGTTTACAACTGGGATAGAAGTTACTTTGGAAACATCACCATCCAATATGCGCTCCAACAATCACGAAACGTTACTGCTGTAGAAACCTTGAACAAAGTTGGTTTGGATAGAGCCAAGACCTTCCTAAATGGAATCGGTATTGACTATCCAGATATGCACTATGCCAACGCGATTTCAAGTAATACAACTGAGTCAAACAAAAAGTACGGAGCAAGTAGTGAGAAAATGGCTGCTGCTTACGCTGCTTTTGCTAACGGTGGTATCTACCATAAACCAATGTATATCAACAAAATCGTCTTTAGTGATGGTAGCTCAAAAGAATATGCTGATCCTGGTACTCGTGCCATGAAAGAGACGACCGCTATATGATGACAGAAATGATGAAGACTGTCTTGGCATACGGAACAGGTCGTGGTGCTTATCTCCCATGGCTACCTCAAGCTGGTAAGACTGGTACATCAAACTATACAGACGATGAAATTGAAAACTACATCAAAAATACTGGTTATGTAGCTCCAGACGAAATGTTTGTTGGTTATACTCGCAAATATTCAATGGCTGTATGGACAGGTTACTCAAACCGCCTAACTCCTATCGTTGGTGATGGCTTCTATGTTGCAGCTAAGGTCTACCGTTCAATGATGACTTATCTGTCTGAGGATAACAACCCTGGCGACTGGACTATGCCAGAAGGCTCTATCGAAGTGGTGAGTTCGTCTTTAAAAACGGTGCTCGCTCTGCATGGACTGCTCCTGCTCCGCAACAGGCCCCAACACCTGAAAGTTCGAGCTCGACTTCAGAAAGTTCAACTTCACAGTCAAGTTCAACTACTCCAAGCACGAATAATAGTGCAAACAATAATACCAATAACCAGCAACCAAATACAACGCCTGGTCAACAAAACCAGAACCAAAATCAGAATCAGAATCCTCAACCAGCACAACCATAACATTTATCACCCAGAATATTCTGGGTGATTTTTTCATAGAAGTTTCGTATTTATGTGCTTATAAAAAGCCTGAGAAGACATCTTCTCAGGCTTTCTGCGTACTATAAACCTCATTGGGAAAGATAGGAAAACGGATTTCGTAATCTTGTTAAGAGGTTTTACTAAATCCTAATCTTTCTTCGTTTTTGCTACAAAGAGAGCAGATAGGGCTAGGCTAACACCTGCAAGGAAGAGGGCTGTGTCAGATTGACTCTCACCAGTTGCTGGCAAGCTTTGTTCAGCTTTTTCTCGGTTCGTCACTTCTTGTTTTAGATCCGGTGCCGGTTTCTTACCTTCATCTGAAGCAAGTGAGCTAAGTTTAAACTCAGGTTTCTCTACTGTTGGAGCAGCTTGGTCGCCTACTGTCGATAATGGACCTGTGTATTCTGGAAGCTCATGTACCAGTGCCATAACAGCATTGACACCGCCCTTGAACTCAGGTTTCTCTACTGTCGGAGCAGCTTGGTCACCTACTGTCGCTACTGGACCTGTGTACTCTGGAAGTTCATGTACTAGGGCTTCAACTGCATTGACACCGCCCTTGAACTCAGGTTTCTCTACTGTCGGAGCAGCTTGGTCACCTACCGTTGCTACTGGGTCTGTGTACTCTGGAAGTTCATGTACCAAGGCTTCAATTGCATTGACACCGCCTGTGAATTCAGGAACCTCAAGAACAGGTGCTGGCTCTTCGCCCTTACTTGATTGAACAGGTTCTTCTGTTAATTCTTGATGGAAGCTTGCCAATTCATAAAACTCGGCCTTGCCACCTTCCCAGACTAATTTGACGTCTAGAAGAGAGCCACCATTTCGGATAGCGAAGGTTTGGAGACTAGATGAAATGGCACCGAGGTCTGTCCAACTGTCTTGGCCATCCTTGAGTGTTCTAGCAAGAATACGTGCTTTCGCTCCTTCAGGAAGACTGGAAACGAGACGAAGGTGGTTAGCATTGGTCGGCTCAGACAAGTGATAAACCAATTCACCCTTCTCTTTTTCAGACTTGTAGCTGGTCAAGACTTTGCCGTCTACAAGGTTATTATAAAGGTTGCCTTGGCTTTCTCCACTACTTCCTTCTACTGTTGGATCATTGATTGGTTTGACAAATTCACCATCGTTGATGACTAATTCTGTAAATCCTACAAAACGGGCATCATAATCCGCTGTATAGAGGACACGGAGATAGTTGGCTTTTACTGGTGTCGTCAATTCGCCCTCGATGTAGCGATTTCCTGGCATCTTAGAATCATGTGTCCAACCATCTGTCAATGAATCATCGTGTTGGCTATTGGCCACACCATCTCCAACTGTTACCACATCTGTCCAAGTTTTACCATCTTGGCTGACTTGGATCTTACCATCACGAAGGTAGTTTTGAGTTCCGTCTTGGATGTAGGCTCTAATCTTCTTGATAGTGCGTTCGCTGCCAAGTTTCAAGGTCACATGACCATCTTTACGAGCATAGTCTGAAAACTCAACGAAGTTGTTGTAAACACCGTCAAATAGTTGATCTAGGTTGTTCAGTTTACGAACATCATTGCTACCATATGCTGGGTGAATTCCCATTGAAGTTGATTCCAATTTTGTTGGTTGCACTTCTTTAGTCGTCACAAGGAGAGAAGTCGCTGTAATAGCTTGCTCCTGATCTGTTTTATTGACCAGACGCACATAACGTACTAAGTGGCTTGCTGCAGATCTATCAGTCAACTGGCTCGCTGGTAGCCATTCTTGAGCGTTTGCAGAGTACTCTAGACTAAGAGCAGGGTTGGCTTGGTCTTGGAGCTGGATGCTCTTGACCTGATGGATACGGTCAAGCTTCATTCCTAGATAGCTATGGGCAGGGAGTTTGGTTCCAGCTGGAATTTGAAGCTCGTAACTGCCCAAGCTATCCACTACTGGCGTTTCCTTCAAGGCATCGACGTTGGTGTCCGTTAACTCACTGTTTCCAGAGCGTGTCTCAACAGAGAAGTCTTGGATACGCCACCAGAGGTCGAGGGCCTTGGTATTGCGTACTCGGATATAACGAGCATTGATTGCTCTAGTCACTTCCTTGGTTTGCTCACCTGACAAGCGATCGAGTTCCTGCCAAGTAGTACCATCTGTAGAATACTCAAGCACACCTGCGGCAAGTTTATCACCTGTTCCTTGACGAAGACGAACTTTAGTGACTGACTTGACTTCACCGAGGTCCAATTGTGCCCAAGCATCTACTGGTGTCGTATTGCTACCGTCAGCATTTGCCATCATGGCTTCTGTATTGTCCTTGCCATCAGTGATTTGACGAGCTGAGGTATTTAGTTTGTAAACTAAGTTTGAACTTAGACTAACTGTCGTTGCTTGTTGGCTACGAGCTTTTTCAACTGGACGGTTAACTGCAATTTCCTGAACTGCAAACCAGGTATTTTCACGATCTGCTGTCGCAATCATACGAACTGCCTTAGCCTTGATAGTGAGATTCTCAAACTTAAGAAGGGATTCATTTCCGACATAGCTTGGCTCTTTCAAAGTTACCCAGTTATCATTTTCATCTTGATACTGCACTTCTGCCTTACTAAAGGTATCACGTGGATTTGCCTGGGTTCCCATAGCAAAGGTCAAGGTTTGAATCGCTACCGGCTTGTTGAACTTCATACCAATATAATCACCTGTCTTGATGCTGTTTGGTGATTTAATAATCGCATGAGTTGCCAAGTCGCCATCCGTTACTTCTGCCAAACCACCTTCTACACCTGTTCGATTGGTGATAAAGGTGCTGATGATTTGGTCTGGATGCAAGACTTTTTGAACTTCAGATGCTAGAACTTCCTTCAAGGATAGGATAAATGGACGAATATGTTGAACACCCAATTCAGCTTTTTCCATATGGTCTACATAGTGGAAGGTGTGAGTTTGAGACTGTTCGTACAATTTCAAACCTTTATAGTAGCTATCCCAGAGTTTGGCTGCATCGTTTGTAGCCATAGCTTCAGTTCCTGTAAGGAAGGCATCGAGAGCATTCATTTGGTCGATTGCATTATCCAACCAATAGTGGATTTGGGCAACCATTTTTTTATCGCCTGATGCTTTATAGAGCTCAGCTGCTTCTTTAATCTTGGCAAATTCTGCACGCAAGGCTGCACGTTCGGCAGTCACATCCTGACCTGCTTTAAGCTTGGTCATGAAGTCTGTTAATTTTGGAGCCAAGTCTACCGATTCTTCTAGTTTGACGACACGATTATCCATGTTTTGGTTGATCATGTGCTTACCAAGTTCACGGAAGGCTGCCGATACCTTGCTATCTTCAAAATGACCATTTTCTACAAAGTTGAAGGCAATATCATTGATTTTCTTAGCTTCTTCTTCTGATTTCCACTGTTTCCATGAGTATTGAGCTCCTGAAAAGAGGGCAATCTTAGATGGTTCAGACTGTTGCATTGGGTTCAACATGATACCAGATAGCAAGCTAGGATCCACATTTGGATGAAGGAATTTCTCACCACCACCTAGAATCAAGTGCTGTTTAGAGTTATCTGTTACAGGCCAGTTAATCCAAAGTGAAACTGGGCGATAGGTCTTTCCACCTGCGGATAGATTGTTCTTGAGAGTTGAAAGGAAGCTTTCAGAGACTTCGCCCCAAATCTTACCACCCGTCAAGGTCATGGATGTTGAACTTGGGAGATTTTCATTGAGGGATTTCAACTCATCCTCACGTCCATTACCCCAATACTGTCCAGGAACAAAGATCATTTCTTTGCGAAGACCACTGTAAGTTCCCTGCATCTCAGTCAACCACTTGGTCATATCTTGCATCAAGCGGTTATAGCTATTGTAGCCTCCGACTGGGCTTGGAGCATCATCTGCAAGGATACCAAATTCGCGGACACCCACTTTCATCAACTGGGTAAATTTAGCCTTGATGGTTGCCAAATCTTCTTGGTAATGCGCTTCATTGCCAAAGCGGATACGGTTGTTCATGAATGGATGGATAGTCCAGACATAGCGAGTTTTACTTTGATTTCCGACACGGGCAAGTTCACGAATTTCAGCTAGTTTTTCTTCTGGATAGAGTTCTCGCCATTTCTTGTTGTGGTATGGATCATCTTTTGGTGCAAAGAAGTATTGGTTCAATTTCAAATCGCCACCATAACGCATGAGCTCTGCACGATCGGCATTAGACCATGGATTTCCATAGTAACCTTCGATGAAACCACGGTTCTTGAGCTCTGCGTAATCTTCTACTGTCACATTACGAAGGACTGGCACTTGGCTTTCCTTGAGCATGTGTTTCAAAGTTGTCAAACCATAGAAGACTGCATCTGTGTCTTTTCCGACGATGGAAATCGAATTATCCTTGATGCTCAAGACATAGGCGTCAATCTTGTCAAAGAGACCTGCTGAAACCTTGGACAAGTTTTGCTCTGCTTGTGAGCCTTGTCCATGCACCCCAAGATAGATATTGGTTGCGCCTGCGATTGCTGCCTTACCAGTTGTATAAGATACTTGATTGTCCTGCAAGACACTCTTCAAGCGATTACGAGTATAGATATCGAGTTGATCGCCCATGACCAGATTGACTTGCTTACGAAGGGCTATAACACCTTCGCCATAAGTTACTTTTTGTGGCGTTGGGAAGACCTTGTACTCTTTCTTGAGATAGTCTGCGCTCTTGCTGGCAGCTGCAATGCTATCTTCGCTAGCTGGTTTACTTGCAGTGAATTGATCTGCCAATTCAACTGTTCCATCACCGGTTTGGTCTACTTTTGGTTTCTCTGGTGTAGTTGGTTTTTCTGGTTGACTTGGTGTAGGCGTTTCTTGCTCTTCTTTAACAGGTTTCAATAGATGAACTTCAGCTGCACTTGCAAAACCACCAACGCCTTCCAATACTTTCAACTCAATCTTGTTGGTATCTACCGCCGCAAAGTTGACTGTTTTTTCTTGGGCGTTATTGTCCCAGCTTCCTTCTGAAACCTTGACCATTTGGCCATCTTTTTGTGCGTAGATTTCGTAGCGCGTCACAACACCATTTCCACCACCAGGACGTGGGAGATACGTCAAGCCATTGATTTTTTCTGCTTCTTTCAAGGTCATAGTAAGGGTGTATGGCGCAGTGTCACCAGTCCACTTAGTATGCCAGAAGGTATTTGGATCATTGTCAAAGGCCTTTTCAACAGCGCCTTCAGTCGCGTTTCCTGGAAGTTGCTGACTGCTTGCGGTTGCCGTAATCTTATCATTTGAAATCAAACGAGGATTTACAAATGGTTTGTCTGACAACTCTGCACTATGCAAGACTCCTTTGAAACCACCGATGCTTTCAAGCGGTAGAACCAAGCTATTGTGGGCAAAGCGAGGGTGGGCTGGATTTGCTATACGCTCAATCTTTTCACCATCCACATAGACTTCTGTAGATTGTGGTTTGGTTACGATGGAGATTTGATAACGTTTGTTCTTTTCAAGTTTTTTGTTGAATTGGATATGGAACTGTTCAAACTTATAAGCAAGATAGCCGTCTTTATCAGCTAGATAGATACGGTTGTCGCCACTTGTTGAGAAGGTTTGTTCCCCATCTCCAGTGACAGTCACATCAAACTTCAAGACGTGACTTGGACCAACATCACCAGCCAAGCCTTCGATACTGCTGTCTTTCTCAAAAGCCAATCCTTGCTCGCTTGTCTTCACCTTCTTGCTTGCATAGTTCTTGACTGTTTCAGGATTGATAGTAAACAAATCACTTTGATCAATCGCTCTATCAGGATTTGACTGTGGCGCATAAGGCTCGTTGGTAGGGTACGTTCTGCAAAGGTCGCAGCTGCACGATCAGATCCCCAAGTGCGCTCCGCAGTAGTTTGCATGCTCTTGAAGAAGCGTTTAAAGATATCATAAGAGGTCAAACCTGTCTCATGAAGGTCAATATTGTCATTCCAAACTGCGTGCCCACCACCAATAATACTTGGATGAGAAGCTGGCAGAAGTGGACCTCCACCTGTTCTAAAATCATTCGGTGTCCAGCTATTGTACTGACGTTCGTAGTTTGCATAGTCCCCATAGGCTGCTTGACTATTGCTTCCACTTGGTACACTATAGGTCGGTACATCTGTGATGTTGATAATCTTAGCTCCCTGAGCAATGGCTTCATTTGGTCGTTGCCATCCAATACTCCAGATATCAACTTCTACTCCGTTCCAATCAACCGCTGTTTTACCTCGTTTCGCACTGAGCGAGCCCCAGATACGAGGGGTGTAACCTTTAGACTTGATATATTGGGTCAAATCATTGACATAGCGACGATAACTTTCTCTGCTACCATAGTATTCATCCGTTCCGATATGAACAGTGGACACGCCATGAAGCGGTGCATCTGGGCCATCGAGGAGTTTGTCATAAACTGATTTGACAAAAGCCAGTGTTTCATCGTATTTATTATCTAGGTCGAGCATAGCAACACGTTCAACGTTGTGTTTGCCAGCATAATCACTCAAACTACCTTGATACATGAGGTCTGGGCGGACTTTGACAAAGGACAAGGCGTGACCTGGTGTGTCAATTTCTGGCACTAGGTTGATATGCAAGGCCTTGGCAAGTTTAATCAGATTTTGCATTTCTTCCTTGGTATAATGCTCATCTGATGTCAATTTTTGACCATTCTTACCGACAATGTCTGTCTCCACACGGAAACCCGTCTTGGCATGTTCAAGAACATACTTGAGTTGTTCTTCTGGTGTTAAGCTCTTACCTGCCAAGTGTTCCTTTAGGAAGATATAGTTATCATTGAGGTGCAACTGCAAGTCGTTCATCTTGTAGTAAGCCATGTTGAGCATGATGTCTACAAGAGTGTCATAAGGGATAAATTTCCGACCTGTATCTAGCATAAAGCCACGGTGGCTGAAACTTGGGAAATCGCGAATTTCGCCATTTTGGAGGTTACTTTCTCCCATTTGAAGAAGAGTCCGAGTGGCGTAGAAGGCTCCTGTGTTTGTGGCAGCTTCGATGGTAATCACATCATTTTGGATAGTGATACCATACCCTTCTTTACCATAACCCTTGTTTTCAACTTTTTTAAATTCGATTCGTTTTTGAGCCTGCTTGTCACCTGTTGCTAGTTCCAATCCACGACTGGCAAGGTCTGACTGATAGAAGGTTGCAGCCTGATCAAAGCCTGAATCTCCTGTCGCAAGAACTGTATCTGAAGTGATAGAAGATTGACCTTCTTTTCCATACCATTGTTGAACAGTTGGTGCTACTTTTGGTTTTACACCCACACCCTCGTCCTGATGTAGCCCCTTGATGACTACTTCAAATTCCTTAGTGAAAGTATGACTGTCTTTGATTTGTTGCACCATAACCTTGACGCGTTGATCTGTCAGAGGTTTATGGATACGATTTTGAAGGTCAATCACACCTTGCTTATTGCTTCCGATAAGACTAACTTCCCCTGGTAGACTAGGCAAGACAAGAGATTGTCCGTCTTCTGCTACTGATAGTTCTGTTACTTGGCGGATATCCGTTACCTTACTGTGGTCCGGAACGTTAGAATAAGCTCGAATTTCTTGGATCCCAACATTTCTCCAGCCCATTGTGCCAGCTTGGTAATCATTGACCTCAAGTTTGAGGTACTTAGCTTTGATACTTTCAGCTAGGTCTACTTTCTCATCTAAAACTGGATCTCCAGTTTTGGTATGAGCGAGTTTCCATTGTTTTTCTCCATTAGCCCCCACATCTTCTTGACCTGCGTAATAGAGACTCCAAGATTTGATATTGGGGTCATTTTGCCCATTACGAAGACGACGATCCCAGTCAATTTCTACATGTTTAATCAAGGTTGTCTTAGGAAGGGTCAATTCAAAAGTTGGTTTTGGTGCGTCTTTGTCTGTAGCCCAACGAGTATTGTCATCTCCGTCGATAGCCTTATCCGCAGTAAAGTTGGTACCAGTCTCATGGTTGCTCGCCTGAGCAGTAGCACCTTCGAGATGGTTGACATCTTCTCTATCTTCGATTGGCTTTTCGGCTGGTTTTGATGCGGGCGTAGCAGTTTCAGCTGGTTTATTGTCTGCCTTTGGTGTTTCAACCGGTTTCGGCGTTTCTGCTGGCTTAGGACTTACAGGACTTGTCTCTGGTTTTGCCTCTTCACTTGTTGCAGGATTGCTTCCTTCGTCAGTCGCTGGAGTCTCTTCATGACTTGCTTCTGTTGCAGCTTCTGCATCTGCTTTTTCAAGCGCAGCAGCTAAATCATCTGGTAACTTATCCAGCGCTTGAACATGGGTGATACTTCCCTCTGTCTCTGAAGGTGTTGCAGTTTCTGCCGCTTGAACCATATTGGCGCCAAAGATACTAGCACCAATCATAACGGAGGCTGCACCGATTGCAAATTTTCTTATACTATAGTGACAGCGTTTCTCAAAAAAATGTCTATCCATCTTTCTCCTATTCCTTTCATCCGCGTACATGAGTAAGCGGTATCATTTCTCCTTTGAAAAAGGAGAGAACCTAGAGGTCCTCTCCGGCTGTTTGATCCTATTTGATTCGAGTTCTTTTGGACTTCTAAAATCAAATCTGTTTAGTCTTCTTTTCGTTTTGTCGTAAGAACAGCAGCAGATAAAGCGATACTCACACTTGCTAAAAAGAGGGCTACTTCTGAACTGTGCTCCCCTGTAGCAGGTAGTTTTTCTTCATCTTTAGCTCCCGGAGTTTTGGTATCAGCTACTGGACTTGGAGTGAGCGGGTACTCAGGTTTTTCAACTGTTGGAGCTGCTTGATCTCCAGCTGTAGCCAATACACCTGTGTAGGCTGGTTTCTCGTTTACCAAGCCTCAACTGCATTGACGCCACCTCTATACTCAGGGACTTCATTTGCAGCTGCTAGAACCGCATTGGCTCCGCCTTTGTATTCTGGTAATTCGTGAATCAAGCTTGCACTGCATTGACTCCACCTTGAACTCAGCTAGATCATGAACAGCTGCTTCTGCCGCATTGACACCACCCTTAAACTCAGGTAGATCATGAACAGCCGCTTCTTCTCCAGCTGTTCCGTAAGTACCTGTATATTCAGGAACTTCAAGAACTGGAGGTTGCTCTTCACCCTTGCTACTTGTTGGAGCGTCTGGTTTAGCAGCCTTATCTTGTAATTGGTTGAGATAGTCTGCGAAGAACTCCACCATTCTTTCAGTCAAGAGATGATTATCCGTCGCGTATTTCATGCTCGCCTGAACTCCAGCCACTTCCTCTTGATTTTCTTTGTCTGTCAATTTCTGAGCCTTAGCTAAAGCTGCTTCATAGCCTGACAAGTCAAGAGGTGTTTCTGCTACTTGTGGACGGGTAAAGATGAGTTCCGCTGCAGATTGGTATTTATCTCCACCATCTCCGTATGTCTTGGTACCAGTAAGGACAATTTTCTTAGCCTTGATTGTCTTACCAAAGTCAATGTCTTTTGGTTTGTTGTTATTTGGCCAATCTGTCACTGTAAAGGTATGTTCCTTACCAGACTCATCTGTGACAACCAGTTTCACATCTCGCAAGTTTCCATTTGAATCGGATGCACGTGGAACATAGCGAAGTCCTGTGATTTCAGTAGGTTCTTTCAAAACCATGGTTGCAGGCTTGCCTACATCTCCACCATTCCAAGATGTATGCCATAGGCTAGATACATTGCCATCAAAGGCATTCTCTAGGCCTTCACCTGGTTGGGCAGGCGCATCCAAACTTTCAAAGTCTTCTGCTACCAAGGCTGTTTTCTTCTGAACCAAAGCATTCTTCAAGGCTTCAATCTTGGCAATCTCTGCACGCGCTTCTTCTACGCTAATGTCATCATCTGCTTGGCTAAGATTAAAGACTGCTTCTTTCAAGGCGTCCATAGACTCTTTGGTGTAATTAGTCATGGCTACAGTTGGCAAGTAGTTTTTCAGAGCATTTTCTGTCAACATCTTACCTGTTAGGGTAATTTCTTCGATTTGAAGATTATCCATCATGAAGTCGTTATAACCACGGAAGTTAGCATTTCCACCAGCATCTCCATGAGTATTGCTTGCGTTTCCAGTTGAGTAGATACCTACCCAAGTATCGCCTGTTTCTGCACCTGTCACGAGGAAGGTTGCCTTCTTGGCTTTCTTAGAATCCGTCCAAGTATTTGGCAATTCATGCATTTCCAAGTTGCTTGCTTGAGTACCACGACGACCTGACTGGAATTCTCCCTTACCGACTACAAAGGCATAGGTATTGTCTGATCCTGCTTCGTATTCAAAGGTTACACGGTAGGTCTTACCAGCTTCAAAGCGGAAGTTTTGTGGGATGGTTTGGTAAACCAAGTTACGACGGCTAACCAGTCCATTGGTCTTGAGTGACCAATTTCCATCGATAACATCATCAACTTTCTTACCGTTCCAACCACGTTGTGTATATGGATCATGCTTTTCAGACAAGTGAGTACGGTTATCTTCAACACCTTCGACACCACCCACTACGAATGGGAAGATACCCTGAGCAACATTTTCAAAATCTTGTTTGAAGGTTCCTTGACCTGTATCATGGTTTTCTCCGTACATGCTTGAATTATTTTCAAAGGTACGAATTTCATCAAAGTAAGTTGCCTCATCACCAGCTTCGCGACTCAAAGTAAGAGTAACATTTGAGACGTCTGATCCAGTTGTAAAGAAGGCGTACATGTTTTGGAAGTAACTTGTATTGTCAACTGTAGCATTGTCACGACGATTGTTATGAGCATATGCTTTGATATAGTTGAGAGCGAGAGACTTATTGGTATAAGTAGTCACTTCTTTTTCACCAGTATTCACAGTGATACTTGCCTTAGCATTACTACGGTTATCGACACCTACATAAACAGCATACTTGGTATTTGGTTTCAAGCCAGTCAGTTTCTGAGTAAGGCTTACCTTGCTCTTATTGCCTTGGATACGAAGCATATCGTTTGCACCTTGAGACTTAACGATTTCTGCTTTAGATGCATCTCCTGAAATAGTCCAGTGTTTCAAGGTTCCGCTGTTAAATCCTTGGTCATAGATATGCATGCCTTCGCTCCATGACATTTCAGGATTGGTTTGTTTTGAACGGTAAAGAACGTATGGTTGATTTGCTAGAAGGTCTAGGGTAATCTTGCCATCTTTTACAGTTAGTTCTTGTTCTTCTGTCTTACCTTGGTCCGTTAGCTTGTAAAGGTAAACCTTGCTATTTGCCCAATCACTCGGAAGGTCCAAGTTGTTGCACCAGCCTGCGTATTGAAGTAGTACATTTTTTCCTTATCAGTAGGAAGTTTCTTACCATTTGCATCCCAGTTCCAAGGAGTCAAGTAAGCTGAGCCATCTTGGATGACACGTCCATTGAGCGTTACTGTACGTTCACGGTATTGTGGGCTATTGACATCATTTGACTTACGAGTCACAACAACCTTATTACCTGCTGCATCGACTAGCTCAACCTTCATTTCTGGAGTCCATTTATAGGTGCTACCGTTATCGGTCATGGTAACTGGTGTACCATTTTCCCACTTGCTTACTGTGAAGTGTTGGAAGTACTTAGTCATGACGTCATGGGCAAAGAGGTTAGTCACGTAGCCATTGTAGTCACTTCTTCCCTGCCAGCCTTCAAAGTCTTTCATGCTGTAGCCACCTAGAAGTGGGTAGTTGGCTGCACCACCATAACTTCTGTAGTCCCCAACCCAAGAATCTTTTTGGTGGTTGCGGATAAAGCGCGTGATAGCACTGTTGATACCTTTATTAGTATAGCCACCATAGGTCAAGTCAGCTGCCCAGTGTTGGAAGGTAGAATCGTATTCACCACCATGGCCCCACTCGATCGCAAAGCGCCAGCCTTGTTTGTTAATTTCTTTAGCAAGAACGTGGGTAGCCCAGGCACCGTTATCACCTGATTGGCCATTGCCCCAAACGTCCACATAGATAAAGTCGAGACCTTCACCAAGTTTATTTTTCAAATCTTCCAGCGAGCCAAACGTCCATGCGCCAAGTCATAAGCAGCATCAATGTTGATACCTTGGTCTAGCCAGTTCCATCCGTAGCTGTAGCTTCCATCTGGATTCTTACGAAGAATATTTTCATTAAAGTATTTAGATTCTGGGTAAGTTTCAGAAGCGTTAACGTGGATACCTAGATGAGCTCCATATTTCTTCGCTTTTTCGATCAAGGTCTTGAAGTCTTCGACACCACCAATACGTTTACCAATATCAGCATAGTTCAAGTGACCAGAGTCGTGACCTTCACTACCATATCCTTTAAGGAGAACACCTTGTCCAAGACCATCTGTGTGGAGATTGATCTTCTTGATACCATCCAAGGTCATAAGGAATGGGTTTTGTGCTTGAGAACCAAAGTTCATCGCGATACGATAAGCTGTGATATCCTTGACTTTTTCCCAACCTTGAGGGTTGTTCATGATGCTACGATAAGCAATGGCACCATCTTGCCAGTCAACTTTATTATCCGCATTGGCATCTTCAGTGATAACAACTTTAGCACTTGGAAGTTCCTTAGTGTACTCTGGATATACAATCCCTTTATAAGCTTTTTCCCATTGCCATTCAGAACTTTGGATTCCCACATAGTTTGTATTTCCTACAGTTTGTTTGAAGGCTGTCAAACGAGTCCAGTCATTCGAACCACCACCGTAGCTGTTTTGAGAGTTACTCCAAACACCCGCAGCAAGCTTATCTGTAGAAACAAAACCATACATGTAACCCTTAGCCAAATCTTTCATTGGATTGGTTACAGGAATATGTTCATCTCCACTGATATGAGTGTTGTTTGACATAGTTGCCCCGTCGAACTTAGCCCCAGTTTGATCGCTTGAAACCGACACAAGTGAGTTCCCTAAGAAATTGATAGAGGAGAGAAGTTTTCTTTCATCATCAATCTTCTGACCTGGAGTAACTTGGTTGTGGTTGACAATCTTGGTCACATCAAAATGCAATTGATTGTCCACAACTTGCAAGCGTACAGTCATATCTGCATTGATGAAATTCTTCTCGTCACGAAGCTTCATCAAGTACTCTGCAGTAGTATCATTGATCTTCTTATAGGTGACTTCAGGTGTAATTTCGCGATTGTTTACCAAGATTTTCTTAAGTTGTTGAACTTGTCCTGGCAAAGTA
Organism: Streptococcus sp. DBCMS; assembly: GCA_000831085.1. Taxonomy (GTDB): domain Bacteria; phylum Bacillota; class Bacilli; order Lactobacillales; family Streptococcaceae; genus Streptococcus. The sequence continues at coordinate 12,520 of JXRG01000004.1, read as the reverse complement.
TGCCCATTCAAGGTGTATTCTTTGACACGTGGAAAGGCTTGGTCAATTACCGCTTTCAGAACTGTTGACTGGATAGTGTCATAAGTTACCTTGCTATCATCAACGGCAGGACCTGTTTCTTTCTGGGCAGGAGTATCATCCGCTTTTACACCTTCTTGATTGTCTGTTTTAACGCTGACAACTGTACGCTCATTGCCATAGGAACCAGCTTTTAGGACTATTTTCTTCTCATTTTTGAGAGTTTCATTGACAGCTGCTGGCAAAGTGACCGTATCAAAGAGTTTCTCATCATTATTCGTTGCATTGAGTTGTCCATCCGACTTGAGAGTGATAGAAAGACGGTTTACAGAACCTGGTTCTGGTGCAGCTACACGGTTGCCTTTATACCAGGTGCTATCGGTTGGAGATTTATACTCCCAGAACCAGCCGTCCTTGTCATATCCAACAAAAACATTGTTCTTGGTATCTTTAAACTTCAAGAAGACACCAAAGCGTGATTTGCCTTTTTCCGAATCTTCTTTGAAGGTTAGAGCAACAGTCGCATTTCCATTAGCGTCAACTGTCAATCCTTGTTTTTCAAACAAGGCTGGTTTATCGCCATTGTCGTTCTGTGCAGTTGAAGACAATTGATTGTAGCGGACACCTTTTTCTTCACGAACCGTAACTGTTCCCTGTTGCTCTTTATTCGCTACCGTTTGCCATTCAGGGGTTACTGTCTTAGGTGTTTCAGGTTTAGCAGCTGCAGGTTTATCCTCTTTTGGTTTTTCTTCAGCTGGTTTTTCTTTCTCTTCCAAGTCTGCTGGTTTCACACTTGAAATTCCCTGCATATGGTCTTGAATCCATTTTAGTTGAGCTGGTGAGAAGAGAATGCCTCCGCTACGTTTTCCAACTACACCATTTTGATGAACACCGACCAGTTTGCCTTCTGTATCAAAGATACCGCCACCACTAGCGCCCGGTTTTCCTCCTTGGTAACCAATCCCTTGGACACCTTCTCCGTATGGTTCCGCAAAATCAACTGTAGTATTGACAATCGGATTCAATTTCCCTTCTGGATAACCAAAGACATGGAGCTTATCTCCGATTTTCTTAACTACTGGCTTTTTAGTTACTTCAACAGGCGTATTTTCTAGAACTGTACGCAATCTCACAAGGGCCAAATCATTTTTGAAGCCCTTCAGGTAGCCTTCACGATCCCAATGAATGATATCTTTCTTGCTAAACTTGACATCTGGCAATCCTGGATAAGAGATACTATAGATATCTCCATCCCCTTGATCATTGTCCACAACCTTACGGATATTGCCGTCTTGGCTGTCCTGGATAAAGTTATGAGAAACCGTCAAAACAAGGTCTTTTGCAACGACAATACCGCTACCTTCTCCTGATGGCGTCTTGATCTTAACAGTCGCGCCATAGTTTAATTCTCCATTGGTCGTTTTAGCCACATCTTCTGGGACGAGCTTCCCAGTATCTTGGGCCAACTGATCCTTGTCAACTTCGCGCCCATTGTCTTCAGCTTTCTCCAACTTATCTTCTAATTCTTTTGGCAAATTGCTTGGCTTTTCAGACTTTTCTTTTTCTTGAGCCAACAACTCTTCTTCTGTTTGTGGGCCTTCAGTAGTTTCAGCTGAACCAGGATTCTGAGCGGCAGCTTCCTTGTCAAAATCGTGCCCCTCATCACTAGCCTTTTTATCCAAATCAGCTAGTTCACTTGGCAAATTATCTGTTGAACCAACCCTTGCTTGATCAGCCAATACTGGGGCAGTCGCAAAGAAAGTCGCTCCAATCATCACCGAAGCTACCCCAAGCGTAAACTTACGAATACTAAACTTACAGCGTTTTTCAAAAAATTGTTTATCCATAAACTCCTTAATCCTTTCACTCAACAGTAAGCGTTTACATTTCTTTTTTTAAAAATACTCCTTTCTCTGAAAGTACCGTGCTTAACTGTCATAAATAAAAAAATAATTATGCTTTTAATATAACAAATAATATCTAAGAAAGCAATAGGAAAAAGGAAAATTCGCAAAAATTTCTTAAGATGTCCTAAATTTAAAAGCTCGCTTTAAAGATATAAAAAGGACTTAGCACCCAAGGGGAATACTAAATCCTTTCTCATATCTTGTAAAATTATTTCACATGGTTTGCAAGGTCTTCTTGAGCCTTCTTATTAGACTCTTCTTTTTCTTTCAACCAGTTTTCTTGAGCTTTTTGGTACTCTTCTGTTGTTACCGCCTTGTCTTGTACATCTAGGTATTTATACAAGAGGGCTTCGCTCATACCCTTGTTACCAGAGTATGCAAACGGAAGTGTAAATGGTACCATCTTAGACAACATTGGACGACCAGTTTGAGAAGTTGTTGGGATGAGCAAGGCACTGTCTGTCAACCAAGCTTGGGCAGCAGCATATTTTTCATAACGTTTTGAAACGTCAGTAGTTTCTTCCCCAGCTTCCACAACCATTTTTTCGTAGTCTTCCAAACCAACTTGCTTGGCAGCAGCGTTGTTTGTTCCTGAGTCAAATCCTAGGTAAGTCTTTGTATTTTCCCCTACAGATGGTTTGATAATATCAAGGTAGGTAGAAGGGTCTGCAAAGTCTGGAGACCAACCCACGTTATCTGAGATATCCCAGTCTTCTCCAGCCGCAGTTTCAGCAAAGTAAGTGATGTTCAAGACATCGTCTTTTTGAAGTTGTTGGATATCGACAACCACATTATCAGATCCTAAGTTTTCTTCAACTGACTGTTTAAAAGATTGGACACGTTGAACTTTTGTTGTATTGGTTTGGTCTACAGGCATATCCAAGTGGATTGGGAATTTCACACCTTCCGCTTGAAGAGCTGTCTTAGCTTTAGCAAACTCTGCTTTGGCCTTATCTGGGTTGTAGAGTCCATCTTGAGCATCATCCAAGTTCACGTTGCTCCACTCGTCACCATAAGTCACCAATTTTTCTTTGACCATTTCGCCAAAGTTCTTTCCATCTGCCTGTACAAATGTAGGAGGAACAAACAAGTTACGAAGCAGTTTAGTTGCCCCGCTTGCACCATTTACTTGAGAAGCATAGGCCGTTCTATCGAAACCAAAAGCAAGAGCTTGACGGAAGTCCTTGTTTAGAAGAGCTTTCTTGGTTGATGTTTTTTCTTCATCGGTTGTCTTAGAAGTGTACTTATAAGACTGGCGATCGATATTCGTACCTACTAAATAAGTAGTAGAGTCTTGTTGTGTATAAACGATATTGTCTTTAAATGCCTTTTCAGTCTCTGTGTAGCTAGCGCTTGTTGGGAAGAGACGAGCCATTGTAAAGCTGCCGTCTTTGAAAGCTTCAGTTGGTTTGTTGGTATCTTGTCCATCCCAGAATGATAATTTAACCTTATCGATATGGACATTGTCCTTATCCCAGTAGTTAGGATTTTTCGCAAATTCGACAGAAGATTTAGCAACAATTGATTTGAGTAAGAACGGACCATTGTAGAGAATACTGCTTGAATCAGTTCCCTTAGCGAAGTCATCCCCTTTGGAGTTCAAGAACTCTTCATTCACTGGGGCCAAAACTCCCATCGTTGTCTTAGAATTCCAGAAACTTTCTGGCTTGTTCAATGTGTACTGAACTGTATAATCATCAAGGGCCTTGATTCCTACTTGAGAGAAGTCTGTAATTTCTCCTTTAACATAGGCGTCCAATCCTTTGATTGATTCTTGAACTAAATAAAGACCATCAGATTTTTTATCAGCAGCATATTTAAGTCCTGTTACAAAGTCTTGAGCTTTGACTTCTGCGTATTCCTCACCTTCAGAGGTATACCATTTTGCATCCTTACGAAGCGTATATGTGTAAGTCAAGCCGTCCTTAGATACAGACCAATCCTCAGCCATAGATGGTACAAAGTTACCATAGCGGTCATTTTCGAGCAAGCCATCGATAACGTTGCTCGTAATATTTGCTGTAGCTGCCTTACCAGTTGTCAAATAGTTTAGGTTATCAGGATCCGTTTCATAGATGTATGAGAATGTCTTCTCACCTTTAGCACTTGAACTTTATCCAGAGCACGCAGCCAGAGTACCAGCTGCCAGTAATGTCACACCCGCAAGGGCAAGTAATTTTGAACTTTTCATCATTTTCTCCTTTAAAATTTACATCCCATTATAGACCCTTTTCAGAAAGTTGTCAACAGAATTTTCAGAATTTTTGAATGATTTTAGCATTTTCTGAAAAAATTTTTTTGATAGATAGCCATAGTATTAAATTCCAATTTGTATAACTTACGATTTCCAAAATACAAACGGTCAAACCAAAGGTAAAAATCAGATTTTTTATCATTTTTTTGCTATGATTAGATAGAAGAAAAGTTAAGGAGGAGACAATGATATTAATTACAGGTGCAAATGGTCAGCTCGGTACCGAACTACGTTATTTACTAGATGAACGAAATGTGAACTATGTTGCAGTGGATGTGGCCGAAATGGATATCACTAATGCTGAAATGGTTGAAAAAGTCTTTGCTGAGGTCAAGCCAACTCTAGTCTATCATTGTGCAGCCTACACTGCTGTTGATGCGGCTGAAGACGAGGGGAAAGAACTGGATTTTGCCATAAACGTAACTGGAACGGAAAATGTAGCCAAGGCCTCTAAGAAATACGGAGCTACCCTGGTCTATATCTCAACAGACTATGTCTTTGATGGGAAGAAACCCGTCGGACAAGAATGGGAAGTCGATGACCTACCCGATCCGCAGACAGAGTACGGGCGTACCAAGCGAATGGGTGAAGAACTCGTTGAAAATCTTACGTCACAACATTATATCATCCGTACTGCTTGGGTCTTTGGAAATTATGGCAAAAACTTTGTCTTTACCATGAAAAATCTTGCCAAAACCCATAAAACTCTCACTGTAGTTAACGACCAACACGGTCGCCCAACCTGGACACGTACCTTGGCTGAGTTCATGACCTACTTGACTGAAAATCAAAAAGAATTTGGCTACTACCACTTATCAAATGACTCAACTGAAGACACCACTTGGTATGACTTTGCTGTTGAAATTCTTAAGGACAGTGATGTTGAAGTAGTACCAGTAGACTCCAGCAAGTTCCCTGCTAAGGCTAAACGTCCCCTCAACTCAACCATGAGTTTAGCCAAAGCGAAGGCGACAGGTTTCGTCATTCCAACTTGGCAAGATGCACTTAAAGAGTTTTATAAACAAGAAGTAAGAAAATAAAAGATTACGACATACATAAAAAGCAAGGGACCTTGAGTTCTCTTGCTTTTTAGTATGCATTTAGTTAATTACTTGTTGCGTCTTGGCATAGTTAGCCTCGACCGCTTCTTTTTCAGATTTCCACCAGTCTTGGTTGTCTGTGTACCACTTAATGGTCTCTTTGAGACCTGCTTCAAAGTTGGTAAACTCTGGCTTCCATCCTAATTCATCACGGAGCTTGCTAGCGTCGATGGCATAGCGGAGGTCGTGACCCGCACGGTCCGTCACATGATCATAAGCATCAGCTGGTTGTCCCATTTCCTTGAGGATGAGTTCCAGGACTTCCTTATTGTTCTTCTCGCCATCCGCACCAATCAAGTAAGTTTCGCCAATTTGACCCTTTGTCAAAATTGTCCAAACACCTGATGAATGGTCATTGGTATGGATCCAGTCACGGACATTCTTACCTTCACCATAGAGTTTTGGCTTGATTCCACTCAAAATATTGGTAATTTGGCGCGGAATGAACTTCTCGATATGTTGGTAAGGACCATAGTTGTTTGAACAGTTAGAAATCGTCGCTTTCACGCCAAAAGAGCGCACCCATGCTTTGACAATCAAGTCTGAAGCTGCCTTTGTTGATGAGTAAGGCGAGCTTGGATTGTACTTGGTTTCAGCTGTAAACTTCTCACCTGGACCTTCTCCATGACCTGGCAAATCTTCACGCAGAGGCAGATCCCCATAGACTTCGTCAGTCGACACATGGTGGAAACGAAGGTCATATTTACGAGCTGCTTCTAATAGAGTGTAGGTCCCGATGAAGTTAGTGTAGATAAAGGGGCTCGGGTCATTGAGCGAGTTGTCATTATGGCTTTCTGCAGCGTAATGAACGATAGCATCCGCTTCAGCCGCTAACTTGTCTACCAAGCTGCATCAGCAATATCTCCAACAACCAACTCAACACGGTCACCTAAAATTTCTTCAATATTGGCACGATTACCCGCATAAGTCAGCTTGTCCAGCACTGTCACATGGACGTCTGGAAAGTTCTTGTAAACATAATGAACAAAGTTAGAACCGATAAAACCAGCCCCACCTGTCACGATGATATTTTTGTATTCAGTCATTTTTATTCCTTAACTTTCTTACAAATCTTCTTTTCTCAGAGGTTTTACATCCTTAAGCAGTGGATGATGTTTATCAGCTTCTGAGACTTCTGCTGCTTCTAGGTTTTCCCACTCAATGCCCAAAGCTGGGTCTGCATAGTTGACAAAAGCATATTTAGGCTTGAGTTCAAGTGCCCAATAGTCATTGACCAGATAGCTATAAGCAACTGTATCTGAGAGGACTTGGAAACCATTAGCTACGCCACGAGGGACAAAGATTCCCTTACTTGCATCAATCTCGGTCTGATAAACATTTCCAAAAGTCTCACCTTCACGTAGGTCAACCCAAGAACCCAGAACCTTGCCACCATCTGCTACTGAGATATACTTGTCCCAAGGTTCAGCATGGAGGCCTCGGAGAACATTTTTGCGAGAAAAGCTGACGTTGTTTTGCAGTTTTCCTTCAGCAAAGAAGCTTTCAGGAAAACCAAGCGGTAGCATCTTTTCTTTCTGAAAATTTTCCTTAAACCAGCCGCGATTGTCACCATGAACCGGAATGTCAAACTCTAACAAACCTGGAATGGCATCAATCTTGTGCACTGCAAGTGTTTTGCCGAAAAAATTATCTGTCATCTAGATTTCTCCAATCAAACGAAGCAAGTATTGCCCGTATTCATTCTTTTTGAGAGGTTGCGCCAACTTCAGCACATCTTCACGGCTGATATAACCCATTCGGTAGGCAATTTCTTCCAGGTTGGCAACCTGAACATTTTGCATCCTTTGAACCGTTTCGATATATTGGGAGGCCTCTAACAGACTCTCATGCGTCCCTGTATCCAACCAGGCAAAACCACGACCCATAACCTCAACAGACAAATCCCCACGTTTCAAATAAGCATTGTTAACATCTGTGATTTCCAACTCTCCACGAGCACTCGGCTTTATCTGTTTGGCAATCTCCACAACGTCATTGTCGTAGAAATAAAGACCTGTCACTGCATAGTTAGAGCGAGGATTCTCCGGTTTTTCTTCTATGGAAATAGCATTCATGTCTGTATCAAACTCGACCACACCAAAACGCTCTGGATCCTTCACTTGGTAGCCAAAAACAGTCGCACCCTTCTCTTTCTTAGCTGCCTTTTGAAGCATTTTGCTCAAACCAGGCCCATGATAGATATTATCGCCTAAAATCAAGCAACACTATCGTCGCCGATAAATTCTTCACCGATAAGAAAAGCCTGAGCAAGTCCGTCGGGACTAGGCTGTTCCGCATAGGAAAGCTTGATCCAAATTCGGAGCCATCCAAGAGCAGGTCCTTAAAACGGGGCAAATCCTGTGGTGTTGAGATAATCAAAATGTCCTTAATCCCAGCCAACATCAAGGTTGACAAAGGATAGTAAATCATGGGTTTGTCATAAACCGGCATCAGCTGTTTTGACGCAGCTCGAGTAAGTGGGTACAGGCGCGTTCCCGAACCACCCGCAAGAATAATACCTTTCATAATAGGCTTCCTTTCTGGCTAATTACCTATCCTATATTATATTTCATTTTGTCCCAAATTCCCTAAGGAATTTACTTCAATTTGGATAAGGCAGCTTTTAAATAGGCTCCGTCTCGAAGAGCAGCTCCAACTTTCCTAGCTTGTTCTGAAAGTTCCTTGTAGTCTTGAAGTGTCAAATCATCTAGTACTTTTTGGAGGTCGTGTAGAGAATCAACTGCTAGACCACACTGTTTATCCAGAACAAAATGTGCGAGAGCCGACTCTTTCCAGACTATTAGGGGAAAACCTGAAGCTAAGTAGAGAGAGGCCTTGTGCGAGTTGTTAAAGCGTAGGTAGTTTCCGTAAGAACCTTGGCAGGTTTCTGAGCTATCTCCGTCCCAGACCAAACCAAAACTACCTTCAAGAGCAGCTGGGAGGTCATCCGGCATAAAGGAACCAAAGTAGGTGGTGTTTTTCAATGCACGACTTTCATCATAGCCCACTCCATACAAGTTATAGGCTGGCTGGTCTGGCAAGTTATAAAGATAACCTGACTTTGCAGGGTTCAAATTTCCAGCTACGATAATAGGCTGGTCTTTTTGGAGATTTGGTTTTTCAGCAAAGTTTGGAATCAAGTAGTCAAAAATTTCCAAGCTAACCATTTTATCTGCTGGCACTCCTTGACCTACCAAAACTTTCTTCATGATATCGTTATGAACGATAATGCCATCCACTGACATCAAAGCTTTCTTTTCCTGGAAGTAATTGCGCACTTTATGACGGAATTTCACTTCTGAACCTGCTGCATGACGCAAGGTTTCAATATCATGGATCAAAAGATAGAATTTTGCTCCTCTTTTTTGCGCCTGCTTAATGAGTTGTGAGATGAAAAATGTATGGTGGATAATAGGGAACTGAATCACCAATTCATCTCCGGCTCCCAACTGATCAAACACAGACTTGGTCGCACGATATTTGTGTTGTTGAGCTTTAAAGAAATTCATCTTATACCAATTCTCAACCTTGAGCTCCAACCCCTCATAACCCTCTGAGATTAGAATAGATTCTACATCATTTCGCGCCTTACTCCCTGCATTCTTTTCGTGTGCATTATGCAGAAATGAATCCTTCAGATAATATTTCACCTTTTCTCCCCTTTATCTGTGATGTTCTTAGATGCTCCCTAGTTCTTCTTCTACCACATCCAATGCACGTTCAACAGTCACATGCATATCATAGTATTTATAATCTGCCAAGCGACCACAGAAGATAACGTGGCCATTTTTCTCAGCTTCTGCTAGATACTGCTCATAAATAGCATTGTTTTTGGCATCATTGATTGGATAGTAAGGTTCATCTCCTCTTTTCCAATCTGCTGGATATTCTCGAGTAATAACCGTCTTGTCCTGAGTCCCAAACTCAAAATGTTTGTGTTCGATGATACGCGTATAAGGAATATCACGTTCAGTATAGTTGACTACAGCATTTCCTTGATGATTTTCTTGGTCCAGAATCTCATGCTCAAAACGGAGACTACGATACTCAAGTTCACCAAACTTGTAGTCAAAGAACTGATCAATCATCCCTGTGAAGACAATCTTTGTTGCTGAAGTCTCCAAGTTCTCACGATCAGCAAAGAAATCTGTATTAAGCTCTACTTCGATTCCTTCCAACAACTTTTCGATGATGACATTGTAACCACCAATAGGAATGCCTTGGTAGCGGTCGTTGAAATAATTGTTGTCATAGGTCAATCGAACTGGTAAACGCTTAATGATAAAGGGTGGTAGTTCAGTAGCAGAACGCCCCCATTGCTTTTCGGTGTAACCCTTGATTAGCTTTTCATAGACATCCGCACCAATCAACTTAATGGCTTGTTCCTCTAAGTTTTTAGGCTCAACATCTTGCATGTGTGTCGTCTGCTCAGCAATCTTGTCCTTGACTTCTTGGGGTGTCTTTGTCCCCCACAAAGCATAGAAAGTGTTCATATTGAAAGGCAGATTGTAAAGATGTCCTTGATAATTGGCAATAGGAGAATTGATGTAATTGTTAAACTCCGCAAACTGATTGACATAGTCCCAGACCTTTTTATTGGATGTATGGAAGATATGAGCCCCATACTTGTGGACATTGATTCCTTCAACAGATTGGCAATAGATATTCCCACCAATGTGTTCTCGTTTATCAATCACCTTCACTTTCTTGCCACGTTTGTTAGCTTCGTAGGCAAAAATTGCACCTGACAAGCCAGCACCGACAATCAAATAATCGTACATAAAATCTCCTTATTTCTTTAAAACACTTTTTAGTTCTTGAAAATCCAAGACACGTAAGACCAAAACCAAGCCACCATAGACTAGGAAGCCAAGGACAGCATAAATCAAGACATTCACAACAGACGAGAAGTGCATGAAAGCTTGTACAGAATACAAGGCGCCGTACATCAAGAGAGCAGCTAAAAATATTTTTAGCATAGATGGAAGGATCTTGACCTCTTTTAGATACGAACGTGTAAAGTAGAGTTGGATGAGCCAGACTAAACCTTCAGTAGCAACAGATACAATTGAAGCTCCAATATAGCCCAGAGGCGGGATCAAGAGGAGATTCAAGCCCACACTGAAAATAGCTGGAATCGTTGTTGACAGCATAAATTCACGATTCTTATTGTGAGGAATCAAGATTTGAATTCCCATGATATTAGTCCAGCCAATAAAGAACATTCTAAAGACCATGATGGCAATCGCATAGCGAGCATCTTGGAAGTCTTGTCCTAAGAAAAAATTGACAAAATCTTTGTTAACAATCAAAATCCCCGCAATCATCGGGAAGATGACTAAATTATACACCAAGAAAGACATTTCATGTAACTTGTTAACCGCCTTTTGATCGCCTGATGACAGGAGATTAGAGACCCGAGGTAACATGACACTACCAAGCGACGTTACCAAGGTCAATAAAATATTCAATAATTTCAAGGCTTGATCATAGATCCCAACATCCTTAGTCGAAGACAAGGCACCTAACATCGTGCGATCTAGCGTGATGTAGAGTGAAATGGCAATCTGTGGCAGAAACAAGAGAATGACTGGTTTAATATGCTCTTTGGCATAGGCTATATCCAAATGCGGCTTGCGAATGTGCTCCCGAGCAGGAAGCCACATACTCAACTGACCTAGTAGATCATAGGCAACCAAGAGGATGATATACAAGTACAAGTCGGATGGTTTCTTAACAAATAGGAATATCGAAACAACACCTAGAAGTTTGACCATTGTGTTACGAGCTGTGATTTTTTTGAAATCTTCTAACCCTTGAAAAAGCCAAGAAATATCAAAACCACGAGACAGCAAACTAAAGCCAAGTATATAAGCAATTGGATTGTTCATCGACGGCACAAGCAAGCAGACAACTATATAAAGCGTAACCGCTAAACAGGTTGAAAGGACTTGTAAACTGTAAATACCCCAGAAGGTCCTTTCGACTTCCTTACGATGGCCGGAAATTTCCTTTGTCCCATAATTGGCCACCCCAAGTGTCGCTAAGAGTATAAAGTAAGTTACTATTGAGTTGTAGTACCCATAGGAACCTAAGTCATTGGATGAGAAAACCCGAGTAATATAGGGTGTAGTAATGACTGGTAAAACGATTACTAACAGCTGATAAGAAAGATTATATAAATAATTTTTTAATACTTTCACAAGGAGTTCCTCGTTGTAGATTTCTTCGATTCAAATTCAATAACTGGCAAGGTTGCAAATAGAGTAAACATAAAAATATTATAAGACGGGCGAACCCAGAAGGCCTCAAACATACAGTTGACTGCTATTAAGGATAAGGCCGTCAATAGCAAATAATTCTTTTTGCGATAAAGTGACCAAGACCTAACTGTGTATAACACGACCAATAAGAGAACTGGAATCATCCCATAGGTAAAGAGCATCTGAACGTAGGAAGAGTCTACATAGTCGTAGCTCAAAACGGATTCTGTACGCCCCCCATAACCGACAAATGATATGCCCCGAATCCCAAACCACTGCACTGCATATTTTTTTAGTGCCTCATGTCCTAGGTGTAATCTCATACTAAAAAAATTGTTTAGAGCCACATACATTGGATGAGACCAGGTAAATTTAGAAGAGAGATAAATCATTACTGAAGACGCTATACCAGCCGATAAAGGAAGTAAAGCAAAAAGCCGTCGCTGTTTATCATTTCGGAAATAAAAGTACAGAAAAATGAGCGCCATTACAGTAATAGAAGCGGCATTAAGCCTCGCATCGCAATATCGAATAATGAAATAAGCCAGACCAAATCCTAAGGCAGTCCGTAAAACAATGAATTTCTTTCTAAAGATATACGATATAGCTGTATATAGATAAAAACAGTGAGAAGCAAAATCAGTTGGATAAATAAAGCCAAATGAATTTCGAACAACGACTCCCGCAGATCGTGATTGGACAAATTGCAAGTTTGGAATAGCACCAATCACGGCCAAGAACACTATCAATACAATAAAAAACAAGGCTACAACAGAGTATATTTTAAGTACACTTTCCATCTCAGCCTTGTAAAGAAAGACAAGCAGAAACATATACATCAATGCATTAAGGTTCCCAGTCTTATAGTAAACCATGCCCCCAGCAAAAAGAAGAATTGGTGCAAAGATGAGATAGCTTATAGAGTAGTGATGAATATAAGCAAATCGCATAGCAAGTAACAGGACCGCAAAAAAAAGG
>JXRG01000039.1:0-6722 GCA_000831085.1 Streptococcus sp. DBCMS | reverse complement strand
AGATAGGGAAAAAGTGATTAGTATGAATATGCATATTGAATACGAGGATATAATCCTTTTAGAATAATGAAATTTAAGGACCATTTTTTGAGTAGGGAAGAAATTTCGTTTTTTCTATATTTCAATATCGATATAATAAAAATAGGAAGGTTGTGTATCTTATGAAGAGTAAGCAACAGGATTTTAGAACGGAGAAGTACATTCGTTATGGCATTCGGAAGTACAGCTTTGGGGCAGCGTCGGTGGCAATTGCGGCCGGTTTGATGATGTTCCTAGGTAATGGTGCGGTATCGGCAGCGGAAGTACAAGGTGCAGATGCAACAGTGGCAACGACAACACCAGTAGCAACAAAGGAGTCGGAGTCAACTATAACGGCGGAGAAATCTGAAGCTAAGGCGTCAGAAAAAGTAGTAGAGACTAAAAAAGTTGATAAGACTGCTCTGACTAAAAAAGTAGTTGAGTTAGAAGCGAAGATTGCATCTGCAAAGAAAGCTGATGCAACAGCGATAGCTACTGCAAATGAAGTATTGACTGCGGCAAAGGCAGTTCTTGCAAACGAAACTGCAAAACAGGCTGATATCGATGCAGAGCATGCTAAAGTTGAAGCTTTGATTACAGTTGTAGTTGAGTCAGACGAAGCTGGGAAACAAGTTGAGGAAACAGCAGCAACTACAGCAGTCAAACCAGTGGCGACCACTGCTACAGAAAAAGCAGAAGAAACAAAAGAAACAAAAGAAGCAGAAGAAACTGTCAAACCAGTCCAAGAAGCTAAAAAAGTCTTAGAACAAGTTACCTCTGAAGCTGAGGTAACCAATGTTTTAGCAACTGAAGCAATCCGGAAAAATCAGCTTGAGGCTGAAAACAAAGCGGCAATTGAGGCGGCGATAGCTAATAATAAAGAAGTTATTGCGGAAGCTAAAAAAGTGTTAGTTACGGATAGCGTTACAGCTAGACAAGGCAATGAACAATTGTCACGTTTGAACGAGTCAATTCTTGCAGTATATAATGAACTAAAAAAAGCAGGAATCGGAAAAGATGGAAACTTTGGAGTCGCTTTGGCTGCTCAAGATTTCTATGCCGAAGAGGGTTCTAACACAACTCATGCATCAGAAACAAACGCTTCAAATCATACTGGTAAAGATACCTATACAATTCCGGTACAAGAAATTAAATTAATTACGGGTACTGATGCTACAGGGCTAGAGATTGAAGTCTATTCTAATCAACGGACTGGTGAAGATACCAATGCTGGAAATGGGATGCATACAGAACAAGGCGGAAAAACTGGTCATAACAACAAAGGACGTGTAGACTATCCATTAACCCCTGATGCCGCTAAAAAGTTAGCTGAAGAAGCACCACTTTGGAGAAATAAACTCCGTGCGGATGGGTCAAGAATTTCAAACGCTGCGACGTCAATATACTCTGCTAACGGTGGTTATGAATACCTAGCTACAGAAATTTATGGCTATGGGTATGAACACGGAGTTGACAGAGTTTATATTAAAGGTTTGAAAGATCGTATCGCTGTTTCTGAAAATGCTAAGCAAGCTGGTTGGAGTCTTACCTCTGTAACCCCAACTAACCTTGTGCCGGGATTGACATACGATTCAGAAACAGACACAATTCAAGGAAAAGTTATAGCGGATATTGAAAATGGAGTTTATGATTTACGATTTAATATTACTGCGACCAATACAGATGGTCGAACAGTAACTTTCCAAATTCAGAATCTTCGTGCTGGTTGGGTCGGGTGGCAAGATAGCACACCTCCTAAAATAAAGTCAGACTCTGAGCGTTATGATCGTAAAGTAGGTGATGATGCTAATGTAAACATTCAATTCTATGACGAATCAGGTGCTAGTGCAACACCAGCAAATAGTCGAGGAACTTATAACTACACGACGGTTGAAGGAAAAGTTGTAAGAGTGCCTCAAAGATTTTCTAGAGCAGTGACAGGAGTTTCAGGATATAACACCATTGGTGAACAATTAGATGATTCTAAAGTCCTAATTCCAGGTACTAGCTATAGTGTTGCAAACAGTACTTCTGATGAGCAAGCTGCTGATCAAACGAATATGGGGAGAGGAATCATTTCTGGAAAATTAACTGAAGCAGGAATTTACACAGTCTCCGTATTTGCAAAAGATTATGATAAATTGGCTAATAATAATGTCTGGAACCAATCTGGACAAGAAGCACATGCTACTGTAACATTAGTCGTGAAACCAAAGATTGAGGTTCAAAACGTTGAAACTTACTCAACAGTTGTACCAGTAAAAATTTCTAAAGGTGCATCAAGTGCTAAGGTAACAATGCCTGATGGTACTGTAACCAATCTAAAAGCAGTTAATGGCAAATGGCTCGTAGACAGTGCTTCAACCAACACAGCTGTTTCTGAAAATCAAGAATTAGGTATTGTAGATTCCGATACAGTCTTTAATATTCCTGTGACATCAGAGGCAACTGCCAAAGTTGGTGTTGATAATATCAAAGTAGAAGCATCTGCTGAAAATGTTAAGGGAACTTTCTTACGTGAACAAGTTGAGTTAAATGGAACGGATGGGCAAAAACATACTGCTACTTTTAATAAGGCTACCGGACACTGGGAGTTACCTGGCGACTATGCTGAAAGTAAAACACTGAATGGTGATGGTACGACAAGATGGACTAAACGTCAAGTGTACACAGAAGCTCAGCAAGACGGTGGTATGAAATTTTATATCTATGAGTACATTCGACAGCTTGATAGCACTGGGAAAGTGACAAGTGTAGAAACGCCAACTCGTCCAGAAACGATTTATGTTTCTAAGAATACTAATCAGGTAGGAGATGGAATGTCAGTAACTGTCACTTACGATAAACATTCAAATACCTGGGCGTCATCTGATGGAACTGAAGTGACTGCTACTAAGCTTGAAAATGACTCTTGGGAAGTTCATACTAAGTCAGGGTTTGGTGGTATTATTAGAGGGACGATTGCAACAAATACTGATGTGGCAACTGTAGTAAATACAAAACCAACAGCAACTTCACAAGATTATACTTCTACTAAAGGAACTGCGGTAGATCTCCGTAATGAAGCAAAAGCTGCAGTGACAATCTCTGATGCAGAAGATACTAAGTACGGAAAAACAACTTACATTACTCGTATTACAGTAACATCTCCTTCAGGAGTTCAGAAGGTTTATGACACTAAACAAGATGCAAACAACTATAATCTTGCTAGTGGTTATACACTGAGTGAAGTGGGAGTCTATACAGTAACAGTTGACGTTATTGATAGTAATGGCAATTACACAACAGATGCTACAATAGGTGGAACTGAATCTGGTGTGGATCATGGGGCTGGCTCATCAACTGCTACAACAACCTACCATATTACAGTAACTGATACGATTGAAGGACATAATGTGACTTCGACTGATATTCAAGGTGCTACTCAAAAAGAAACTCCAATCTTTACATCTGTTGGAGATGGATCACCAGTAAAACCAAGTGCTTCTTCGCCTGCTAAGTTAGTAGATCCAAAAACAGGTGGATTTGTTGATACTCTAACAATTGATGGTCAGGGTACCTACTCAATTAATAATGAAACAGGTGTTGTGACATTTGTTCCGTTGAAAACATTCACAGGTACAGCAACCCCAGTGACTGTATCATTAACAGCAACTCTTGGTCAAGATAAAGATGGACAACCTATTACCGCTACAGCGACAGCAACATATACTCCAACTGTTACACCAGTTACTCCAACAGCAACTCCTGCAGAATCAACTGGTATCCAAGGCGCTACTCAAACAGGAACGGTAGCATTCAAAGAAGGACACTCTGTTGCTCCAATCAAGCCGAACTCAGCTGTTCTTCTTGATAAGAATGGTACTCCGGTAGCACCTGGAGCTTCAGTAGATGCTTTGGATGAGAATGGTAACAAAGTAGGGGAGTATACAATTGACCCAACTTCAAATACTGTAACATTCAGTCCAACCGATAAGACTTACAAAGGTAAAGTCCAACCTGCAACAGTTCAGGCTGAAGATGAGAATGGTACAAAAGTTAAGACAACTTATACTCCACATATTGTAGGTGTTACTCCAACAGCAGAACCTGCTAAGTCAGTTGATGTCCAAGGAGCAACTCAAGAAAGTACAGTAACATTCAATGGTGGTACGACTACACTGGATGGTAAACAGGTGACTGTAGATATTGACCCAGCTACTTTCACTCTTTTAGATGAAACCGGAACTCCAGCAACATCTGTTCCAGCTAAAGACCCTAGTGGAAATGTTATTGGTACATATACTCTGAAAACAGTTGGTGAACAAGCCGTTGCAGTCTTTACCCCAACTGATAAGACTTATAGTGGTGAAGTTCAACCTGTGCGTGTACAGGCTAAAGATAAAAATGGTATTTCGGTTGAAACAACTTACACACCATTGATTACGCCAGTTACACCAACAGCAACTCCAGCAACTTCTGAAAATATTCAAGGAGCAACACAAACAGGCACTCCTACATTTGTTCAAGGTGATGCAATTGCACCAATTAAACAAGGTTCAGTAAAACTTCTTGATAAAGAAGGAAATGAAGTTCCTGCAGGTCAGACAACTCCAGCTTATGCTGAAGATGGGACTACTGAAATTGGTACATTCTCTATTGATCCAACAACTGGAAAGGTAACCTTTAGTCCAACGGATAAATTGTATTCTGGTAAGGTTACTCCAGCAACTGTGCAAGCAGAGGATGAAAATGGAACTAAAGTGACGACAACTTACACGCCACAAATTATCCCAGTAAATCCTATTGGAGTTCCTGCGACTTCTGAAGATGTTCAAGGTGCAACTCAAACTGGAAAACCAGAATTCCAAGGTGGAACTGCAGTTGTCAATGGAAAAGAAGTTACTGTTGAGATGAATGACACTGTTCCAGCTAAATTGATTGATTCTAAAACTGGAAATGTTGTGGATTCTATCACTATTCCGGGTGAAGGTACTTATACTGTAGCACCGGACGGAACAGTAACCTTTGTTCCTGAAAAAACCTTTACAGGTCAAGCATCAGGCGTTGAAGTTTTACGTGAAGACAAGAATGGAACCCCTGTTACGGCAAGCTACACTCCAGTTGTTAAGGCAGCAATTCCAACAGCTACTGATGCTGTTACAGAAGACATTCAAGGTGCAACTCAAAAAGGAGTGCCTACATTCCTAGGTGGTAGGGTTACTGTTAATGGAGTGGAAAAAATTGTTCCTATTGATGAAACCAAGGGTCTTGAACTTATTGATCCAAAAACAGGAAAACCAACAGATCAACCAATTGTCATTCCAGGCGAAGGAACTTATACTGTAAATAATGGTATGGTAGAATTTAAGCCAGAACCACAATTTACTGGAAAAGGAACAGGCGTAGGAGTTCAACGTGTAGATGAGAATGGAACTCCTGTAAAAGCTAAATACACTCCAGTTGTTAAACCAGCAACTCCAACAAGTTCGGATGTTATTACAACAGATGTTCAGGGTGCAACTCAATCAGGAACACCAACATTTGAAGGTGGAAAAGTCAAAGTTAATGGTATTGAGAAAACTGTTGAAATTGATGAAACAGTCAAACCAACGTTTGATGATGGTACAAAAGAGAAGACAATTCCAGGTGAAGGTACATATACTATTGATGAAACTGGGAAAGTAACCTTTACTCCCGAGAAGACATTTACAGGTCAAGCAACAGGTGTGACTGTTAAGCGTGTTGATAAGAATGGAACCCCAATTACAGCTAAGTATACCCCAGTTGTTATCCCGGTTACACCTACTTCAAAAGATTCTGAATCAGAAGGTCCGAAAGGACAACCTCAATCAGGAACACCAACATTTGAAGGCGGAAAAGTAACAATCAATGGTAAAGAAATTCCGGTAGAAATTGATGAAACAGTTAAGCCGACCTTTGACGATGGTACAACAGAGAAGAAGGTACCAGGTGAGGGTACATATACTATTGATGAAGTTGGAAAAGTTACTTTCACACCAGAGCCAGAATTTGTAGGTCGAGCAACTGGAGTAACAGTTAAACGTGTTGATAAGAATGGAACTCCAATTACAGCTAAATACATTCCTACTGTACGTCCGAATACTTCATTTGTTGATACTAAAGGAAATATCCTAGCACCAAGTGAAGATGGTTCGCAACCTAAGAAAGATATTCCAGGATATAAAATTGTTGAAACTAAGGTTGATGAAAAAGGCAATGTGGTCCACGTTTATGAGAAGGTTAAGACCAGCCATAAAGATAAGGAAGGCAATGACATTCCAGGTTATCCAAGCGAAGACGGTGAACAACCTAAGAAAGATATCCCAGGTTACCGCTTCGTAGAGACTAAGAAGCTTCCAAACGGTGACACAGAACACGTTTATGAGAAGGTTAAGACTAGTCACAAGGATAAGGAAGGCAATGAAATTCCAGGTTATCCAACCGAAGACGGCGAACAACCTAAGAAGGAAATTCCAGGTTACCGCTTCGTAGAGACTAAGAAACTTCCAAACGGTGACACAGAACACGTTTATGAGAAGGTTAAGACTAGTCATAAGGATAAGGAAGGCAATGAAATTCCAGGTTATCCAACCGAAGACGGTGAACAACCTAAGAAAGATATCCCAGGTTACCGCTTCGTAGAGACTAAGAAACTTCCAAACGGTGACACAGAACATGTCTACGAAAAAGTGAAGACTAGT
>JXRG01000038.1:0-8322 GCA_000831085.1 Streptococcus sp. DBCMS | reverse complement strand
ATTATTTTTTTGACCATATTAAGGTAGTAGCACTTTTTCATACCAGCCTTATCATCACTCTTTATAAATACAACATTTCGTTTTCCTGTTAACTCTACTAGTTTTTCCTTACCAAGAATGATTGCAAGATTCTTAATAATCGAACGTTTTGCTGTCTCATCAAAATAAGTGAAAATAAATCTATAATCAGACTTTCCATTTTCTGCTAATTCAAAACATTTTTGAAATATTTCCTTATCCAGAGGGTCAACAGAATGACCAAACACAACTATGTTTTTAGAAGTTATATGTCTAATAGGGATATTTGTTCCTGGTATAGATGAATTCTCCTTAGTATAATTTGTTCTACTAAAAAATTTCTCAAATTCACTTCCTGTTTCTTTAACAACTCTTTGATAATATTTTTGATAAGGTATCAAATCACTGTTGACATCATTTTCTTTATCTTCAATTCCAAAGACCATAGTATTGATGCGACTGAGGGTTCTATCTAAATCAATTCGCCCATGTATAAAATGTGTTCTTTCTTCAACAGTTGCAAATAAATAAGCTGACGTGTTAGTATAATTAAAGTTTAAAACATAAGAACTTAATAAATGAGGTACTGCATCCAAAGCCGTTGGTCTTACTTGAATATTTCGTACACTAAAATCAAGATAGTCCAAATATGACAGATAGATTTCTAATAGTTCAATTAGTAAATCAAGTTGTCTGATAAATTCGTTATTAAATTTATCCAATGCAAGTTCTCTTTCTAAGGAACTCCAGCATTTTTCATCGAATAGGGAGAGAAAAGTATATGCAATATATAATTTTGAACTGCAATTAGCACTCATACGCCAATCAGTCTTATGTTGCTGTATAATACTTGCTAGCGGTCTATTTAATTGATTAGAGTATAACAAACTACTATTTTCTTTAAAATACATTATCGCATCTGCAAGTTGAGAAATCATGATTTCAAGATTAGACCAATTATCTCCAAGAGTACCTTTATTCTCATTGATAAATTTCAAATATAAATTATCTTTGTATTTCTCAATCCTTATATTTTTAACTTTTAGAAACTCCAGTAACTCCTCATCTGGATTAGAAAATAATTGTTTTTCAAAGTTAATAAAATCGGTATACTTTGTTCTTCGTCCCATTGCTATATCAAAGCCATTACCCAGAATTAGAATAGTATTTGCCATAATTATTTCCTTATTTCTTTATATAAATAGTGTTCCCCCTACTTCAAAGCACTTTTGACCTTTTTCTTGGTCAGGATTCGATCATTTTTGTTAGAAAGGGATTTGATACGGGCTTCAAGGAGGATTTTTCTTCCTGTTTCATTTCGTGTATAGACGAGGCGGTACTGCCCAATGTCAGGAGTCAGGTAGTCTAGGAATTTCTGAGCGTCTTCCTTGCGTTTTTCAAACAAGGTCGGCACCGCAAAGTAAGCAGACTGTCCTGCTGGAGCTTTTTCTGCTTTCAAGAGATAGCGTTGATTGTCCACTGGGGCAAAAAACTCACCTATCGTCTGAGCAAATAGCTCCTTGTCTCTCATGCTTCCACCCTTGAGATAGGTAAAGAGGGCGTAACTTTCCTTTTCCTCATCCACCTGTACACGAGAGTGTTCATCTGACAAGTGACCCAAGTCCAGCATGGCTTTTCTGATGGACTCACCAAGTAGACGGAGGCGGACATAAGGGCTCTTGAAAAAGACATAGCGCAAGACAGTAAAGGTTAGAAAGAGGAGGCAAGCCAGCGTCAGCCACCAGACTTTATACAGCCGCAGTCTAAACAAAATATAGAGAACATCAAGGGCAAATAGGATGAGAGAAACCCGAACCCATTTTAGGGCATCTACCAAGACGAGGAAAGGAATCTTATTTTTGGGGGCTGCGACTTCATTGACAATCTCCAGTTTGTCAGCCACGATGAGCGAGGATTGCCATTTCTCCCGCAGGGAGGCCCGATCCTTAGACAAAGCCTTGATACGTTCGTTATAGGCTCGGATCTGGCTCTTTTTAAAGGGTGGTTTTGGGAAAGCCAAACGATCCAAGCCTGTCTCGATGGTATCATAATCATAGGACAAACCTAGAAAATGCTCCATACGACGCGATAGGGTTTGAAGATCCTGATTAGTATTTATGTCTTGTTCCTCTTTTTCACCGGAAAGGGGGAGGATGCGGATAGGCTCAACAGCGACCAAGTGCCAGATGTTGCTGGTCTTATCTGGATGCCCTTGCCAAACTCGGATGGCCCGTCCACGCATTTGATTGCTGAGCATAAAGCTTCCGACAAAGCTTCCGAGAATCAGAGAGTTAACACAGGGTGCATCCCAGCCCTCTCCTAAGAGAGACTTAGTTCCGACCAAGACTTGGATACGTCCTCTCTGGAAGAGTTCGGTCACCGCAGCCACGATTCCCTTAGCTGTACTAGGAAAACCAACCTTCACATAGTCTGCCTGATTCAGCCTTCCTACTGCTGAAAAGGTTAAATGGATCTGAGGTAAAAGAGCTACTAGCTCCTCCTTGACACTGGCTGGTAGGATGACGACACTCCCTGACAAGACAGCAAGTGACACAGAAATCCCATGTTCTTGGGCACTTCTTCGAAGGGTCTCAAAGTAGGGGAGGACACCCAGTTGCGATATGGGAGCTTGACTATCTCCTAGATAGCTGGCAAAGTCCTTGCGAATGTAGTCTGCCAAGACTAGCTGGCGTAGTTCTTGCCCCAGACTGTCATACTCTGTCAGAAATATATCGGCAATACCAGATAATTTCCCCAAGGACTGGTTTAGGATCTGGTCATTGACCTTGGACTTGACTAGGGAAACCTGTCTTTTTTCAACTAAGCCCCGCGCCTTTAAGTCTGCTTCCAGCTTTTTGCTAAAACCATTAGCATCATCATACCAGTCCGGTGTCTGATAGAGAAGGCCTTGAAGGAGGGTTTCTAGCCAAGTATAGTTGAGCTGAGGCACCTCTTTGGTCCCCAAAAGCTCTTGCAAGTTTCTAGGAATTTCCAACTTCTGAGAATGCAGATAGATCAAGATAGCAGACAGATACTTGGGGTCTTCTAAAAGGACGTCAGAGGAGATGTTCCCACGGAGAACTTTGGAGTTGGTGATGAGCTTTTGAAAGTCTGTATCGGTCAGCAACTGATTGACATACTGCCACTTAGAATCCTCAAACTGCCTTAGACGTTCGGCTTCCTCAGATGTTGGAGAGCAGATATAGGCAAAATCCTGATGCGGACAGAGGGTGTCTTCTTTTACTAGTTCTGGCACGGTAATCTCTTGGTCAATCTCTCCGCACATTTTGATATAACGTTCCCAGAGTTCAGGCTCACTATCGTAGGTGGAGTCGCCGTTAGGGCGATCACCTGTAGCTGCTCATACTGCTTGCGGAAGTCTTCGAGACTTCGCCACCATTCATTACGGAGGTGGTGGCATTCATCTAGACAGAAAGTTCCCACTCCCTGATCTTTGAGACTGGCAAGTAGGTCAAAACCTGTGAAATCTTCTGTCTCTCCATCTTCTTTGGAGTTAATCTGATTCATAGCACTGTGAAAAGCTTGATAGGTAGCGATTGTCAGAGGTTTCAGCTGTTTCAAATCCTGAGAAACAAGATCTGTTAGTTTCCTCTCGTCCTCTAAAAAGGCCTTTTGGATCCTTTCGACCCATTGCTCCCGAATCGTGACCGTGGGAACCAAGACCAAAGCTGGTTTTCCAAAGCGAGCGATGAGCTCGATACCGATGGTGGTCTTACCTGATCCCGGTGCAGCCACTAGGTGAACATGGCCATCTGTTTGATAGCTCTGAAAGCGATCTAGGACTTCCTTTTGGTACTTTCTCCATCTTCCTTTAAATTTTAAATCTAACATTTCTTTCACCATTATATTTCTTGACTTACTCCTTTAATTGTACCACACTTATATAAAAAGCAAGATAAGGAATCAAATTAGTCTTTGTAACAAAAATATGGTATAGTAGAATTATACTATCTATGAGGAGTTTACATGTCACAGGATAAGCAAATGAAAGCTGTTTCTCCCCTTCTACAGCAAGTCATCAATATCTCATCTATCGTCGGGGGAGTCGGCACCTTGATTTTCTGTATTTGGGCCTATCAGGCGGGTGTTTTACAGTCCAAGGAAACCCTATCGGCCTTTATCCAGCAAGCTGGGGTTTGGGGACCACCACTCTTTATCTTTTTACAGATCCTACAAACCGTCGTTCCGATTATTCCGGGAGCTTTGACCTCAGTGGCTGGGGTCTTTATTTACGGCCATATCATCGGAACCATCTATAACTATATCGGTATCGTGATTGGCTGTGCCATTATCTTTTACCTCGTGCGCCTCTACGGAGCTGCCTTTGTCCAGTCCGTCGTCAGCAAGCGTACCTATGACAAGTACATCGGTTGGCTAGATAAGGGCAATCGCTTCGAGCGTTTCTTTATCTTTATGATGATCTGGCCTGTCAGTCCAGCTGACTTTCTCTGCATGCTGGCAGCACTGACCAAGATGACCTTCAAGCGCTATATGATTATTATCATTTTGACCAAACCCTTTACCCTAGTGGTTTATACCTATGGCTTGACCTATATCATTGATTTCTTCTGGCAGATGTTTTGAGAATAGAAAAATCCGTTTGGTTTTCCAAACGGATTTTTAGAGCATAGATAAACTATCGCTTGATACTAAATATACTTGAATATGCAATTCATCCCTTTTTCGCAAGTAAAGCGAGGACTTACCTAGACTTTCCGCCGTGATAGAAACACCTGAAATCTAATGGTTTCAGGTGTTCGGAAACTTTGAGACTTTAGGCTCAAAGTTTAGGTATGGAATTTCGAAGAAAGTCGCTACCGTCCGTCATCACTTAAGGAAAGGCTCAAAAAATATTGTCTTCAATCTAAACATCCGTTTGGTTGCCCAAACGGATGCTTTTTTTATTTTGCGACGCTTTTAGCGAGGACAAAGTTCCCAAGTGTTGCGGAGCCATTTCCTGCGACTGCTGGAGTCACGATATAGTCACGCACTTCTGGTACTGGTAGGTAACCATTGAGAAGAGCTGTGAATTTCTCACGCACACGGTCCAGCATGTGTTGTTGGGCCATAACGCCACCACCAAAGACGATCACATCTGGACGGAAAGTTACTGTAGCATTGACCGCAGCCTGAGCGATATAGTAGGCTTGAACATCCCAGACAGAACTGTTGAGTTCGATGTTTTCGCCACGAACACCTGTACGGGCTTCGAGACTTGGACCAGCCGCAAAGCCTTCCAAACAGCCCTTGTGGAATGGACAGACGCCGTTAAATTCTTTTTCTACATCCATTGGGTGTTTAGCCACATAGTAGTGACCCATCTCAGGGTGACCCACACCACCGATAAACTCACCACGTTGGATAACACCTGCACCGATACCTGTACCGATCGTGTAGTAAACCAAGTTTTCGATACGACCACCAGCATTGTTACGAGCAACCACTTCACCATAGGCAGAGCTATTCACGTCTGTGGTGAAATACATAGGTACGTTGAGGGCGCGGCGAAGGGCACCAAGTAGGTCTACATTTGCCCAATGAGGTTTTGGAGTCGTTGTGATAAAACCATAGGTTTTTGAGTTTTTATCAATATCGATGGGACCAAAGGAACCGATGGCAAGGCCTGCAAGATTATCGAATTTTGAAAAGAATTCGATGGTTTTATCGATGGTCTCGATTGGAGTTGTTGTAGGAAACTGTGTTTTTTCAACAACATTAAAATTTTCATCTCCGACAGCACAGACAAACTTTGTACCGCCCGCTTCTAAGCTTCCATATAATTTTGTCATGATAAACCTCTTATCTTTGTTTTCTCTATTATAGCACATTTTAAAGGGCTAGATTTCTCAATATTTTAGATTTTCCTCTGTAAATCTTACCATCCAAGTAAAAACGAACAAACATGTCATTTGTTCGTTTTGTTTTTAGATTTGATTTTCGAAGAGGACTAGGCTTTCACTTCGATGATCGCGTCGCCCTTGACAACTGAACCGCTTGCAACTGGTGTCACAGAAGCGTAGTCTGCTGTGTTGGTTACGATAACCATTGTTGTGTCATCAAGACCTGCAGCAGCGATTTTGCTTGAGTCAAAGGTTCCAAGAACGTCACCAGCTTTGACCTTGTCGCCTTGAGCAACTTTTTGTTCAAAGCCTTCACCGTTCATAGTCACCGTGTCGATACCAACGTGGATCAAGATTTCAGCTCCATTAGCTGTCTTCAAACCGTAAGCATGTCCTGTAGCAAAGGCGATTGATACTTCTGCATCAGCTGGTGCGTAAACCACGCCTTGGCTTGGTTTCACTGCAATCCCTTGTCCCATTGCACCACTTGAAAAGACTGGGTCATCAACATTCTCAAGGGCAACTACGTCCCCAACGATTGGAGTTTGGATTGTTTCATTTTGAGGAGCTACTGGAATGTTACCAGTTGTTTCTTCTTGAACCAAACGTTCTGTCGCTACTTCAGAAGCAACTTCTTTTTCATCCTCGTAACCAAACATGTAAGTAAGGGCAAAACCAAGAACGAATGATACAGCTACCATAAGAAGGTATTGGAACAATTGACCGTTACCAACGTACAACATTGTACCAGGATGATGGTGATACCATTACCAGTACCAGCGAGTCCAAGGATAGAAGCCAATCCACCACCGATAGCACCAGCGATCAATGAAAGGAAGAATGGTTTACGGAAGCGCAAGTTTACCCCGAAGATGGCAGGCTCTGTAATACCTAGGAAGGCAGAAAGAGCAGCTGGGAAAGCAAGTGTTTTCAGTTTAGGATTTTTAGTTTTAACACCAACGGCAACAGTTGCAGCCCCTTGAGCTGTCATCGCTGCAGTGATGATAGCGTTGAATGGGTTGGCATGGTCAGCAGCAAGCAATTGCACTTCAAGCAAGTTGAAGATGTGGTGTACACCTGATACGACAATCAATTGGTGAACCCCACCAATCAAGAAACCACCAAGACCAAATGGCAAGCCAAGAATCGCTTTTGTTCCGAGAAGAATGTAGTTTTCAACAACGTGGAAGACTGGTCCGATGACAAAGAGTCCAAGGATAGACATAACCAAAAGTGTCACAAATGGTGTCACCAAGAGATCCAAGACATCTGGAACCACTTTGCGGAGAGCTTTTTCAAACTTGGCTCCGACCACCCCGATGATGAAGGCTGGAAGAACAGAACCTTGCAAACCAACAACAGGAATGAAGCCAAAGAAGTTCATAGCTGTCACTTCACCACCTGATGCTACTGCCCAAGCGTTTGGAAGCGAACCAGAAACCAGCATCATACCAAGGACGATACCAACAGCTGGGTTACCACCGAATACGCGGAAGGTTGACCATACAACCAAACCTGGCAAGATGATGAAGGCTGTATCTGTGAGGATTTGGCTGTAAATGGTAACATCATCTGGAAGTGTCATTCCAAGAGCGTTCATGAGACCACGAAGACCCATGAAGAGACCAGTCGCTACGATAACTGGGATGATTGGCACGAAGACATCACCGAAAGTACGGATAGCACGTTGGAACCAGTTTCCTTGTTTAGCAGCTTCAGCTTTCATATCTTCTTTAGAAGATGTTGGCAAACCAAGTGCAACCACTTCGTCGTACATCTTGTTTACTGTACCAGTACCAAAGATGATTTGGTATTGACCTGAGTTAAAGAAAGCTCCTTGAACTTTATCCAAGTTCTCAATCACTTCCTTATTGATTTTCCCTTCATCTTTGACCATGACACGTAGACGAGTCGCACAGTGGGCAACACTGTTGACATTTTCACGTCCGCCAAGGGCTTCGATGACTTTTTTTGCAATATCCTGATTGTTCATTTGCAAAAATCTCCTTATAAAATTTTGTTCTTGTTTGAAAGCGATTTTATTCGCCCTACGACTATTATTTTATCACGTTTCTAAAATATGTCAAGCGTTTTGCAGAAATTTTTATTCCCTTTCTTTTTTCTCTGATTATTTTTGCTCGTTTTTGAGGGTTATTCTCTTTTTCCTCAAAAAAATATCTTTATACTTGAGGAATCAAGGCTTTTATTTACATTTTCTTTCATTTTTTCGTGAAAATTTGCCAGATTTCCTTCACTTGATTTCTGGCAATCGTTTGACATATTTTTCTCTTTTTTAACATAAAAGACTTGCTTTTTTTGCCGAAAACGTTTACTATTAATAATAGAATAGAACTTATGGAGGAAAGAAAAAATGGAATGGACAACTGAGCGTCGTTTATAGACGCTATGAAGATTGGTCTAATGATGAAATCAAGCAAATCAA